>NZ_BAAGPR010000121.1:0-22697 GCF_054783955.1 Streptomyces mayteni
CCCGAGGTCGGTGTGCTGGCGGACGAGGTCGTTCATGGATGGCACACCGCGAGCTTACCGGGGGCGCACATGCCGCCGGGCGCCGTCGCGTCGGCGCTGGCCGCCGCGGTGCTGCGCGCGGGCGTCGCGGTCGCGCCCGGCCGTCCCTACTACGCGGCCGAGCCGCCGGCGCCCCACGTCCGCCTCAGCTTCGCCCCCGCCGCCGGGCTCGCCGAACTCGTCGAGGGCGTGCGCAGGTTGGGCGTCGCCTGGGGTGAGTGCTTCGCCGCGGGCCCTGATCAGGGGCCGTCGAGCGAGCCGTCGAGCGGGCCGTCGAGCGCCCCGTGACGGCGAACTGTGGACGCCCGGAACCCGCGTGAGATTTACGTCACCGTAGTGGTGCGGCTATTCGAGTCCTCGTACGATCGCGCCATGCTGGTCACGCTGATCGCCGCAGCCCGCAGCTCCACCCTGCTCGATGCCCGCTTCGGCGATGACCGCCCACTCGACACCGCCGGCTGGCGCGAGTTGGAGCGCGCCATTCCGGCCCTGCTGCCGTTGGCCGCGGCCGAGCTCCGCTACTGCTCGCCGACCCCGGGAAGCCGGCAGACCGGCGAGGCCATCGGCCTCGCCCCGCTCGCCCAACCGGCCCTGCGCGACTGCGACATGGGCCGTTGGAGCGGGCTCACCCTGCAGGAGGTCACCGTCCGCGAGCCGGGCGCGGTCGACGTCTGGCTCTCCGACCCGCGCTCCGCGCCGCACGGCGGCGAGCCGCTGCTCTCGTTCGTCGCCCGGGTGGGCGGCTGGCTCGACACCCGCCCGATCGACGACGACGGCCGGGTGGTGGCCGTCACCGAACCCTCGGTGATCAGGGCCGCGATGCTCTACGCGCTCAAGGCGCCGCCGCTGTCGTACTGGCGCACCGAGGTGCACCCGCTTTCGGTGGTCAGCCTCAGTGGTGGGCGGGGTCGCTGGAGCCTCAGGCTCGGCTGACCGCCGCCGCGGCCCAGACGCGCTCGGCCAGCGTCGCGGCGGGCAGTTCGCCGTCGACCACCAGGTCGCAGGTGGCGCGCGCCGGTTCGACGTTGGCGGAGGAAGGCGTCGCGCCGCAGGTTCAGATAGTTGGCCAGCAGCACGGCGACGGGGAAGTCGCCGCGCACGCACTGCCGGTGGATCTTGCGGGCCAGCCGTAGGTCGGCCGCGAGGTCGACGAACACGTCGAGTCGCGGGAGTCGCGGGAGTCGCGGGTCCGTCGTCGCCGGCCGGCGGCAGCGGAAGGCGAACATCCCCTCCACGATCACGGCGACCGGTCGTGGGGCGGCGGCGAGCGCCGCGGCGACGTCGGCGTCGAGTCGGGCGAAGTCCATCGAGCGCGGGTCGCCGACGTCGAGCCGGGGCACGCCGTTCTCGTCCGGCAGCCAGCTGCCGCGCCCGCGTTCGTCGACGTAGTAGTCGTCGCCGTGCACCACCCGCACCGGGCCGGCGCCGCCGGCGTGGCCCGCCAGGGCCAGTGCCAACGTCGTCTTGCCGGCGCCGGCGCCGCCGCTCAACGTGATCAACCTGATCAATATGGCCGCCCCCTCGGGGCCCGACCCTACCGGCGGCGAACGGGGGCGAACGGGGGCCGGTGGGCGTCCCCGCGCCGCACGGTTTGCGATACATATGAATGAGTCAATACAGTGTATCGACATGAGACACCGTATCGCCGTGGTCGGAAGCGGCCCCGCCGGCCTCACCCTCGCCCGCGTCCTGCACCGCCACGATCACCCCGTCACCGTCCTCGAACGCGATCCCGCCCGCGACGCCCGTCCCCCGGGCGGCACCCTGGACCTGCACGACACGCTGGGCCAACTCGCCCTGGACAAGGCGGGGCTGCTGGCGGAGTTCCAGACGATGGCCCGCCCCGAGGGGCAGGCCATGCGGATCCTGGACACGGACGGGACCGTGCTGCGCGACTGGCGCCCCCGTCCCGGCGGCCGGGCCAATCCCGAGATCGACCGCGGGCAACTCCGTGACCTGCTGCTCGGCCCCCTGGACGTGCGGTGGGGGTGCGGGGTGACGGAGGTGGTGCCGACGGCCGGGGACGGCGCGCTGGTCCGTTTCGCGGACGGGCGCCAGGAGGCGTTCGACCTCGTGGTCGGCGCGGACGGCGCCTGGTCCCGGGTACGCCCGGCGGTCTCGTCCGCGACGCCGCACTACACCGGCGTCACCTCGGTCGAGACCTCCCTGGACGACGTCGACACCCGGCACCCCGACCTCGCCCGGTTGGTCGGCGACGGTTCCGTGGCCGTCTATGGCGTGAACCGCGGCCTCGTCGCCCAGCGCAACGGCGGCGGGCACGTCAAGGTGTACGCCCAGTTCCGCGCGCCGCTCGACTGGCACGCGAACCTGGACCTGGCCGACGCCGAGGCCGTGCGATCAAGCCTGCTCGCCCTGTTCGACGGCTGGACCGCTCCCGTCCTCGCCCTCCTCCACCACGGCACCGCCTTCGTCCACCGCCCCCTCCACGTGCTGCCCGTCTCGCACACCTGGGCCCACGTGCCAGGGGTGACGCTCCTGGGCGACGCCGCCCACCTGATGCCCCCGTTGGGGGTGGGCGCGAACCTCGCGATGCTGGAGGGCGCCGAACTCGCCGAGTCCCTCGCCGCCGCCACCGGCCCCGGCGAGCTGGACGAGGCCGTCCGCGCCTTCGAGGAACGGATGTGGGCGCGGGCCGGCGGGTGGGCGGAGATCACGACCGCCGGTCTCGACCGCCTGGTCGGCCCGGACCCCGCCGAAGCCCTCGCCCTCTTCGACGAGGTCCAGCCCTAGGGAGAAGCGCGGCGGTTCCTCCCGAGCGAGGTGGCGACGAGGACCGCGCCGAGCGCGAGGAGGGCGGCCCCGACGGTGAGCGCCAGTGAGTAGCCGCGCGTCGCGGCGCGCAGCGGGCCGTCCTGCGCGGCCAGGGCGTCGCCGTGGCTCGTGGCCAGCGCGACGAGCACCGCCACCCCCACCGCCCCTCCGACCTGTTGAACGGAGCTCAGGACGGCCGACCCAAGGCCGGCGTTCTCCTCGGTGGTGCCCGTCAGCGCGGCCACGGTCAGGGCGGGCAGAGCCAGCCCTGACCCCAGGCTCGTGGCGAGCATGCCGGGCAGCACCCCGGAGGCGTAGCCGTCGCTCGGTGCCACGCCGGAAAGCGACAGCAGTCCGGCCGCGCTGATCAGGAAGGACATGACGAGGGCGGGGCGCAGGCCGAACCTGACGACCGCTCGGGAGGAGAGCCACATGCCCGCGAGGATGCCGGCGCAGTAGGGCAGGTAGGCCACGCCGGCCGTGAGCGGCCGATAGCCCAGCACGGTCTGCAGGTGCACCATCAGCAGGAAGGCCATCGCGTACATGGCGGCGGAGAACAGCAGAGTCGCCCCGTTGGCGACGGCGCGGATCCGAGAGGTCAGGAACGACCGCGGCACGAGCGGCTCGGCGGTCCTCGCCTCGACCACGACGAAGACGAGGGCCACGAGCACGGCCAGAACCAGGGGCCCGAAGGCGGCCGGGTCCCCCCAGCCCGACTCCCCGGTCCTCAGCAGGCCGTAGACCAGGGACACCAGGGCGCCGGTGCCCAGTACCGCACCGGGTACGTCGAGGCGCGCCCCGTGCCCGGCCCGGCTGTCGGGGACCAGGCGCGGGAGCAGCACAACGGCCGCCAGGGCCACCGGCAGGTTGATCAGGAAGATCCAGCGCCAGGACGCGAGGCCGGTCAACGCGCCGGAGACCACCAGGCCCATCGTGCCGCCAAGGGCCGCGATGCCGCCCCAGATGCCGAACGCCTTGGCGCGCTCCTCGGCGCCGGGGAACAGGAGGGCGATCAGCGCGAGTGCGGCCGGGCTGGCCATGGCCGCGCCCGTGCCCTGCACGAACCGCCCGGCCACCAGCTGCCAGGGCTCCTGCGCGAGCCCGCAGAGCAGGCTCGCCGCACCGAACAGCGTCACCCCCGTCAGGAAGACGCGTCTGCGGCCCAGCAGGTCGGCCATGCGGCCGAACAGCAGCAACAGTCCGCCGAAGGCGAGGAAGTAGGCGTTGACGACCCAGGCCAGGCCCGCGGTGTCGAATCCGAGCTGGTCGCGGATGCTGGGGAGCGCGACGCTCACCACGTTGTCGTCCAGGACGAGCATGAACTGCACGAAGCACAGCACCACCAGGGCGGGGCCGCGGCGCCCGAAGGGGTGCGCGCCGGTCGTGGTCGATACCGCGGTCATGCCGGGCGCCCCGTCTTCCTGCCCGGCCTGTGTGAACGGTGGTGGCGCCCGTGGCGCGGCTGATCGATCGGCATGGGACGACGCTATGCACCGGTGGCGCTGGCCGCGATGCGCTATGGGGCCACGTCGTATCGCATTGAGGACATAGGCTGTGGGGCATGCCCTATGCCGTCGTGGAGGCCGCCCCTGCCGGGGTGGGCGCCATCGTCGTCGGGAACTTTCCGTTGACCTCCGGGCAGTGGTTCGTCCCGCACAGTCACCCGCAGCACCAGTTGGCCTGGGCGTGACGTGGGGTGATCAGCGTCGCCGTCGACGGTGCCCACTGGGTACTGCCGCGCACCCGGGCGTTGTGGCTGCCCGCGGGGGTTGTCCACCGGACCGGCGCGACCCGCGACGCGGTGCTGTGCAGCCTCTACTTCGAACCGGACGGCTGCGACCAGGGCTGGACGGAACCCACGCCCGTCGCCGTCGACGGACTGCTGGCCCACCTGATCGCCCACCTCGGCCGCGAGAACCTCCCCGACGACGCGCGGCTGCGGGCCGAGGCGGTCGTGCTCGACCTCCTGCGCCCCCTGCCGGCCACTCCCATCGACGTGCCCGAGCCCTCCGACGACCGGGTACGCGCCGTGGCCGCCGCGCTGCTCGCCGACCCTGGGAACCCCAGGGGTCTCGAGGCGCACGCCCGGGCCGTCGGGGTGAGCCGACGCACCCTGACCCGGTTGTTCGTCCAGGACACCGGCATGAACTTCGATCGTTGGCGCACCCACGCGCGGCTGCGTGCCGCCCTGCCCCTCCTCGCCGAGGGCCAGCCCGTCTCCCGGGTCGCACACGCCGTGGGATACGCGACGCCGAGCGCGTTCCTCGCGGCGTTCCGGCGAACCGTCGGCACGTCCCCCGGGCGCTACCTCGGCGGCGACGAGCGAGATCTCATTGCATAAAACTGTCGTGCTGCGTATAGTCATGCTGTCCTAACAAGGAGGCGATGACGTTGCGTGCTGCGGTGGCGGGAGCGAGTGGCTATGCGGGAGGCGAGATCCTGCGGCTGCTCTCGGGGCACCCCGAGGTGGAGATCGGCGCGCTGACCGGGAACACCAGCGCCGGGCAGCGGCTCGACGCGTCGCAGCCGCAGCTGCTGCCGCTGGCCGACCGGGTGGTCGAGGAGACCACCGCGGCCGCGCTCGCCGACCACGACGTCGTCTTCCTCGCCCTGCCGCACGGCCACTCGGCCGCCGTCGCCGAGCAGCTCGGCGACGAGACGCTGGTCATCGACTGCGGCGCCGACTTCCGGCTGGCCGACGCGGCCGACTGGGAACGCTTCTACGGTTCGCCGCACGCCGGCACCTGGCCCTACGGCCTGCCCGAGCTGCCCGGCGGCCGGGAGAAGCTGCGCGGCGCCCGGCGGATAGCTGTGCCCGGCTGCTACCCCACCGCGGTCTCGCTGGCGCTCTTCCCGGCCTACGCCGCCGGCATAGCCGAGCCGGAGGCCGTGATCGTGGCGGCCAGCGGCACCTCGGGGGCCGGCCGCTCGCTCAAGCCGCACCTGCTGGGCAGCGAGGTCATGGGCGCGATGAGCCCCTACGGCGTCGGCGGCGGCCACCGGCACACCCCCGAGATGATCCAGAACCTCTCGGCCGTCGCCGGCGAGCGGGTCACCGTCTCCTTCACCCCCACCCTCGCCCCCATGTCCCGCGGCATCCTCGCCACCTGCTCCGCCAGGGCCAGGCCGGGCCTGACCGCCGCCCGGCTGCGCGAGGTCTACGCCGAGGCGCTGGCCGGCGAGCCCTTCGTCCGGCTGTTGCCCGAGGGCCGGTGGCCCACCACGGCCGCCGTCGCCGGATCCAACGCCGCGCTGCTCCAGGTCGCCCTGGACGAGTCGGCCGGCCGCCTGATCGTCATCAGCGCGATCGACAACCTGACCAAGGGCACCGCGGGCGGCGCGGTGCAGAGCATGAACGTCGCCCTCGGCCTCCCCGAGGAGCTGGGCCTTTCCACGATCGGAGTCGCGCCATGAGTGTCACCGCCGCCCGGGGCTTCACCGCCGCCGGCGTCGTCGCCGGGATCAAGGGGAGCGGCGCGCCCGACCTGGCGCTCGTCGTCAACCAGGGCCCGAGCCGTGCCGCCGCCGGCGTGTTCACCAGCAACCGGGTCAAGGCGGCGCCCGTGGTCTGGTCCGAGCAGGTGCTCAAGGGCGGCGCGGTCACCGCCGTCGTCCTCAACTCCGGTGGCGCCAACGCCTGCACCGGGCCGCTCGGCTTCCAGGACACCCACGCCACCGCGGAGCGGGTCGCCGCGGCGCTCGGTCACAGCGCGGGCGAGGTCGCCGTCGCCTCCACCGGCCTCATCGGCCTCCGGCTGCCGATGGACAAGCTGCTGCCCGGCGTCGACCAGGCCGCCGCCGAGCTCTCGCCGCACGGCGGCGAGAAGGCCGCCATCGCCATCAAGACCACCGACACCACCCACAAGACCGCCGCCGCCGAGGGCGCCGGCTGGACCGTGGGCGGCATGGCCAAGGGCGCCGGCATGCTCGCCCCAGGCCTCGCCACCATGCTGGTCGTCCTCACCACCGACGCCGACGTCGAGGCCGCCGCGCTCGACGAGGCGCTGCGGGCCGCCACCAGGACCACCTTCGACCGGGTCGACTCCGACGGCTGCATGTCCACCAACGACACCGTGCTGCTGCTGGCCTCCGGCGCCTCCGGCGTGGCGCCCGAGCCGGCGGCCTTCGCCGAGGCCGTCAGGACCGTCTGCGCCGACCTCGCCAGGCAACTCGTCGGGGACGCAGAGGGAGCCTCCAAGGACATCAGGATCGAGGTCGTGAACGCCGCCACCGAGGACGACGCCGTCGAGGTCGGCCGCTCCATCGCCCGCAACAACCTGCTGAAGTGCGCCATCCACGGCGAGGACCCCAACTGGGGCCGGGTGCTCTCCGCCATCGGCACCACCTCGGCCGCCTTCGACCCCGACCGGCTGGACGTCGCCATCAACGGCGTCTGGGTCTGCCGCCAGGGCTCGGTGGGCGAGGACCGCGAGCTGGTCGACATGCGCTACCGCGAGGTCACCATCACCGCCGACCTGTCAGCGGGCGACGCCTCCGCCGTCGTCTGGACCAACGACCTGACCGCCGACTACGTGCACGAGAACAGCGCCTACTCCTCATGACGACCACCCAGAACGGCGGCACCCGCAAGCACACCGCCCTCCCCAAGGCCCGGATCCTCGTCGAGGCGCTGCCCTGGCTCACCCGCCACCACGGCAGGACCGTCGTCATCAAGTTCGGCGGCAACGCCATGGTGGACGACGAGCTGAAGGCCGCCTTCGCCCAGGACGTCGTCTTCCTGCGGCACGCCGGGCTCCGGCCCGTCGTGGTGCACGGCGGCGGCCCGCAGATCAACGCCCAGCTCGACCGGCTCGGCCTCACCTCCGAGTTCCGCGCCGGGCTGCGGGTCACCACCCCGGAGACCATGGACGTGGTCCGCATGGTGCTGGCCGGCCAGGTGCAGCGCGAGCTGGTCGGCCTGCTCAACCGGCACGGCCCGCTGGCCGTCGGCATGACCGGCGAGGACGCCCACCTGATGACCGCCACCAAGCGCTACGCCGACGTGGACGGCCAGCGCGTCGACCTCGGCCGCGTCGGCGAGATCACCGCGACCGACACCGGAGCCATCCGGGCCCTGCTCGACGACGGCCGCATCCCGGTGATCTCCTCCATCGCCCGCAGCGCCGACGACCACCACGTCTACAACGTCAACGCCGACACCGCGGCCGCCGCGGTCGCCGCCGCGCTCGGCGCCGAGACCCTGATGGTGCTGACCGACGTCGAGGGCCTCTACGCCGACTGGCCCACCAGCGACGAGGTGATCAGCCGGCTCACCGTCAGCGAGTTGGAGCGGCTGCTGCCCGAGCTGGCCAGCGGCATGGTGCCCAAGATGGAGGGCTGCCTCCACGCCGTGCGCAACGGCGTGAGCACCGCGCGGGTGATAGACGGCCGAGTCCAGCACGCCATCCTCCTGGAGATCTTCACGGACGAGGGCGTCGGCACCATGGTCGTGCCCGACCCCCCGGCCGCGCGGGACACCGCGGACGACGACGGAGCCAACGGAAACGGAAAGGGCACGGGACAGCCGTCATGAGCACCGCAACGAACGAGGCCACGGGCAACGACGCGCTGAACGCGCGCTGGCGGGGTGCCCTGATGGACAACTACGGCACCCCCCGCGTCCCGCTCACCCACGGCGAGGGCCCCAGGCTCTGGGACGCCGACGGCAAGGAGTACCTGGACTTCCTCGGCGGCATCGCGGTCAACTCCCTCGGCACCGGCCATCCGGCCGTGGTGCGCGCCGTATCGGACCAGATCGCGCTGCTCGGCCACGTCTCCAACCTGTTCGTCGCCGAGCCCCCGGTGGCCCTCGCCGAGCGGCTGCTGACCCTGGCCGGCCGGCCGGGCCGGGTCTACTTCTGCAACTCGGGCGCCGAGGCGGTCGAGGCGGCGTTCAAGATCGGCCGGCTCACCGGCCGGCGCCACATGGTGGCCACCGAGGGCGGCTTCCACGGCCGCACCATGGGCGCCCTCGCGCTCACCGGTCAGCCGGGCAAGCAGGAAGGCTTCCACCCGCTGCCCGCCGACGTCACCCACGTGCCGTTCGGCGACGCCGAGGCGCTGCGGGCGGCCGTCACCACCGACACCGCGCTGGTGATCATCGAGCCGATCCAGGGCGAGAACGGGGTGGTCGTGCCGCCGGACGGCTATCTGGCGGAGGCCCGCGCCATCACCAGGGCCACCGGCACCCTGCTGGTGCTCGACGAGGTGCAGACCGGCATCGGCCGCACCGGGCACTGGTTCGCCGGCCAGGCGCAGGGCGTCGAGGCGGACGTCGTCACCCTCGCCAAGGGGCTCGGCGCCGGCCTGCCGATCGGCGCCACGCTCGCCTTCGGCGAGGCCGCCGAGCTGCTCACGCCCGGCAGGCACGGCTCCACCTTCGGCGGCAACCCGGTCTCCTGCGCCGCCGCCCTCGCCGTCCTCGACACCATCGAGTCCGAGGGGCTGCTCGAGCGGGTCAAGGCCGCCGGGGAGCGGCTGCGTGACGGTGTGTGGAATCTCGGACACCCGCTGGTCGACCGTGTCAGGGGCGCGGGCCTGCTGCTCGGTATCGTGCTCACGGAGCCGCTGGCCGCGCAGGTGCAGCGGGCGGCTCAGCAGGCCGGATTCCTGGTCAACGCCGCCACCCCCGAGGTGGTGCGGCTCGCTCCACCCCTGATCATCGGCGAGGCCGAGGTGGACGCGCTGCTCGCGGCGCTGCCCCGGATCCTCGACGACGCCGACGCGTCAGCGGCAGCGCGATGAGACCCGAAGGGGGAGCATGACCGACGAGCGGCAGCCCGTGGTGGCGGCGCAGAAGGCCCCGGGGACAGGGGGATCGTCCCTGCCCCAGACCAGGACCGCCAGGCACCGGAGGATCGTGGAGATCCTCAACCGTCAGCCGGTGCGCTCCCAGAGCCAGTTGGCCAAGCTCCTCGCCGACGACGGACTGAGCGTCACCCAGGCGACGCTCAGCCGCGACCTCGACGAGCTCGGCGCGGTGAAGATCCGCAACTCCGGGGGAGAGCTGATCTACGCCGTGCCGAGCGAGGGCGGCTTCCGCACGCCGCGGGTGCCGCTCGGCGAGTCCGCCAAGGAGGAGCGGCTCGCCAGGCTCGCCGGCGAGCTGCTGATCTCCGCCGAGGCATCCGCCAACCTGGTGGTGTTGCGCACGCCGCCGGGCGCCGCGCAGTTCCTCGCCTCCGCGATCGACCAGGCCGAGGTGCACGACATCCTGGGCACCATCGCGGGTGACGACACCCTGCTGCTGATCAGCCGGGCGGCCACGGGCGGGCAGTCGCTCGCCGACCACCTGCTCCGGCTGGCCCAGAAGCAGAAGGAGCGGGAGCAGGCGGTGGACTGACGGCGTGCCGCCGCGCGGCGTCACCCCTGCGTCAGCCGGGCGCCAGCCGTCGCGGCATCGCGAACCTCAGCGTCTCGCGGGCCACCGGCACCTCCTCCACCTCCCGGTAGCCGTGCTCGGCGAGCACGGCCACCAGCTCGCCCACCAGCACCTCGGGCACCGAGGCGCCGGCCGTGACGCCCACCGTGGCGACGCCGTCGAACCACTCGTCGGCGACCTCGGCGGCCGTGTCGATCAGCCGGGCGGCCCGGGCTCCGGCGCGCAGCGCGACCTCCACGAGACGCGCCGAGTTGGAGGAGTTGGCGGAGCCGACCACCAGCAGCAGGTCACAGCGCGCGGCGATGGCCCGCACCGCGTCCTGCCGGTTCTGGCTGGCGTAGCAGACGTCGTCGCCCGGCGGATCGGCCAGCTCGGGCAGCCTGGCGCGCAGCGCCCGCGCCGTCTCGGTGACCTCGTCCACGGCGAGGGTGGTCTGGGAGAGCCAGACCACCCTCGCCGGATCGGCGACCGGCAGCCGCTCGGCCTCCGCCGGCGACTCGACGACGTGAATGTGCCCGGGCGCGTGCCCGACCGTGCCGACGACCTCCTCGTGGTCGGCGTGGCCGATGAGCGCGATCTGGTAGCCGTCGGCGGCGAACCGCTCGGCCTCCCGGTGCACCTTGGTCACCAGCGGACAGACCGCGTCCACCACGGTCAGCCGGCGCTCGGCCGCCTGCCGGTGCACGGCCGGGGCGACGCCGTGTGCCGAGAACACGACGAGCGCGCCCTCCGGCACCTCGGTCAGCTCCTCGACGAAGACCGCGCCGCGCGCCGCCAACTCGCGCACCACATGGGTGTTGTGCACAATCTGGCGACGGACGTAGACCGGCGGGCCGTGTTGCCGCAGCGCCTCCTCCACGGTGGCGACCGCGCGCTCGACGCCGGCGCAGAAACCGCGCGGTGCGGCCAGCAGTACCTTCCCCATCGGTGATGCTTCCTCTCTCGGGGAGCTCTCGGCGGGTTCCAGCGGTTCTCAGCGGTCGCGGCGGCAGGCGAGGCGGGCCAGCGCGGCCAGCGAGGCCGCGGCCGGCTCGGCGGGTGCCGCGGCGCGCAGGCAGGCCAGGGCCTGGATGAACTCCCGCTCCGCCGCCTCCTCGGCCCAGGCCCGGCCGCCGGCCTCGGCCACTAGGTCGGCGAGCCTGCCGATCTCCTCGGGCTCGGTCTCCGGGGCGCGCCCGGGGCCGTAGCACTCGGCGAGCCGGCGCCCGGCCGGGGTGCCCGAGTCCAGCGCGGCGACCACCGGGAGCGACTTCTTGCGGCTGGCCAGGTCGGCGCCGGCCGGCTTGCCGGTGACCTCGGGATCGCCCCAGATGCCCAGCAGGTCGTCGACCAGCTGGAAGGCCATGCCCAGGTGGAGGCCGAAGCGCCGCAGGTCCTCGATCCGCTCCGCGGAACCGCCGCCCCACAGGGCGCCGAGGGCGCAGGAACAGGCCAGCAGCGAGGCCGTCTTCCGCTCGGTCATCGCCAGGCACTCGGCGAGCGAGACGTGTGCCCGCTCCTCGAAGCCGATGTCGGTCTGCTCGCCCTCGATCAGCTGGGTGGTGGCGTCGGCCAGCCACCGTAATCCGGTGACCGTGCGGGTGCGGCCCGGCGGGTCCTCGGTGAGCACCCGGCTGGCCTGGACAAGCAGCGCGTCCCCGGCGAGCAGGGCCGCGGACGAGCCGAAGACCGCCCAGGCGGTGGCGCGGTGCCGGCGGGTGGTGTCGCCGTCCAGGATGTCGTCGTGCAGCAGCGAGAAGTTGTGCACCAGCTCCACCGCGACGGCGGGGGCCAGCGCCTCCTCGGCGGCGGCGCCCACGGCCTCGGCGCAGCCGAACACCAGGGCCGGCCGCAGGGCCTTGCCGGCCGGCGCGGTGCCCGGGCGGCCGGCGCTGTCCGTCCACCCGAAGTGGTAGGAGGCCACCCGGGACACGGGCTTCGGCAGCCGGCCCACCCACTCGCGGAGGCCGGGGTCGAGCAGCTCGCGGGTGCGGCTCAGGGCGGCGAGCGCGGTGGCCCGCTCGTCCTTCGTCTCGGGCAGTGTGGTCATGCAGGGACCTCCGCTGGCTTCGGCGTTCCGGGCTGGCCCGGCACGGACAACTGATGCGACGGGCAGGCTCGCCGCCGCGCGGTAACGGCCCTGCTCACGCGTTCGCCGCCGCGCGCCGGTGGCGCTGCGCGGTGGGCGGCGATCGTGTTGTCAGCTTGGCCGCTTTCCCCGTGGTGCTGGAACGGCGTGTTTTGCATCCGCCGCGCGCCGTTGAAAAGCAACGCGCGCCGTTGTCGCTCTGTTCGACCGGGTTGACCAGGGGGTCTGCTCAGGCCAAAGGGGCAACGGAGCGCGCTCGCCCGTCGGTATTTCACTCGTGTGGGTGAGGGGAGTGGTGTGCTTGAAGGGGCGTGATCCCTCGGTGATTCGCGCGTAAGTCCTACCCGGGTAGGGTGGTTTGCCCAACCTTGTCGTTCCGCTTTGACGAATCATGCAGGGGTCTGCATACTTATTCCGTCGGGGTGTCCGGCGAGATCGCAGAACGACGATCGCAGAACGACGGGAGTTGGCCAGGTGAACCAGGACGTCAGGCTCTGGGGCGGTCGCTTCGCGGACGGCCCGGCCGCCGCTTTGGAGAAGCTGAGCGCCTCGGTCCACTTCGACTGGCGGCTCGCCCCCTACGACATCGCGGGCTCCCGCGCCCACGCCCGGGTGCTGCACCGCGCCGGGCTGCTCACCGCCGACGAGCTCGACCGGATGCTGGCCGGGCTCGACCGGCTCGCCGCCGACGTCGCCGACGGCTCCTTCACCGGCACCATCGCCGACGAGGACGTGCACACCGCGCTGGAGCGCGGCCTGCTCGAACGGCTCGGCCCCGAGCTCGGCGGCAAGCTGCGCGCCGGCCGCTCGCGCAACGACCAGGTGGCCACGCTCTTCCGGATGTACCTGCGCGACCACGCCAGGATCATCGGCGGGCTGATCGCCGACCTCCAGGAGGCGCTGATCGGCCTCGCCGACGCCCACCCGGGCGCCGCCATGCCGGGGCGCACCCACTTCCAGCACGCCCAGCCGGTGCTCTTCGCGCACCACGTGCTCGCCCACGTCCAGGCGCTCTCCAGGAACGCCGAGCGGCTGCGGCAGTGGGACGCGCGCACCGCCGTCTCGCCGTACGGCTCGGGCGCGCTGGCCGGCTCCTCGCTCGGCCTCGACCCGGAGGCGGTCGCCGCCGACCTCGGCTTCGAGGGCGGCTCCGTGGCCAACTCCATCGACGGCACGGCCTCCCGGGACTTCGCCGCCGAGTTCGCCTTCGTCACCGCCATGATCGGCGTGGACCTCTCCCGGATCGCCGAGGAGATCATCGTCTGGAACACGAAGGAGTTCTCCTTCGTCACCCTGCACGACGCGTTCTCCACCGGCAGCTCGATCATGCCGCAGAAGAAGAACCCGGACATCGCCGAGCTGGCGCGCGGCAAGTCCGGCCGGCTCATCGGCAACCTGACCGGGCTGCTCGCCACCCTGAAGGCGCTGCCGCTCGCCTACAACCGCGACCTCCAGGAGGACAAGGAGCCGGTCTTCGACTCCTGCGACCAACTCGAGGTGCTGCTGCCGGCGTTCACCGGGATGCTGGCCACCCTCACGGTCAACGAGGAGCGGATGGCCGAGCTGGCCCCGGCCGGTTTCTCGCTGGCCACCGACATCGCCGAGTGGCTGGTCAAGCAGGGCGTGCCGTTCCGGGACGCGCACGAGATCGCCGGCGAGTGCGTCAAGGTGTGCGAGGCGGAGGGCATCGAGCTCGACCAGCTGACGGACGAGCAGTTCGCCAAGATCTCCCCGCACCTCACGCCCGAGGTCCGCACCGTGCTCAGCGTGCCCGGCGCCCTCGCCGCCCGCTCGGCCCGCGGCGGCACGGCCCCCTCGGCGGTCGCCGTCCAGCTGGCCGACGCCAAGGCCGAGCTGGCCGGCCAGCGGGAGTGGGTCGCCGCCAGGTGACGCGACACGTCTCGGGGGCGGCCGCCCCCGAGACGTCGTCCGCTACTCGCCCGGGTAGCGAAGCCCGATGCGGGCGCGGGCCGCGTCCAGCGTCCGCATCACGGCCAGGCTGCCGTCGAGCGGCACCAGCGGCGACTCCGGTTCCCCGGCCCGCAGGGCACGCGTGACCTCCGCGATCTGGTGGACGAAGGTGTCCGCGGGGCCCGGGTCGGCGAACTCCTCGGGCTCCCGCCCCGGCCGGTGCAGCACGAAGCGGTCGGCGAAGAAGAAGCCGCGCGGGAACTCGATCCGGCCGGCCGAGCCGGTCACCGAAGCGGTCCGCGGCGTGTCCGCCACCAGCGAGGTGCTGAGCGTCGCCACCGCGCCGGAGGCGAAGCCCAGCAGCAGCCCGGTGTTGGTGTCCACCCCGCCGGTCAGCCGGGCCCAGGCCGCCACCTCCTCGGGCTCGCCGAGCAGCAGCTGGGCGAACGAGACCGGGTAGACGCCCAGGTCGAGCAGCGCCCCGCCGCCCAGCGCCGGGTCGAGCAGCCGGTGCCCCGGATCGAGCGGGCCGCCGATCCCGAAGTCGGCCTGCACCGCCCGCACCTCGCCGATCGCGCCGTCCCGCACCAGACCCACCATCCGTCGGATGGTCGGATTGCAGTACATCCACATGGCCTCCATCAGGAAGAGGCCGCGGCTCCTGGCCAGCGTCACCAGCGACTCGGCCTCGGGCGCGTTCAGCGTGAACGGCTTCTCGCACAGCACCGCCCGGCCGGCCTCCAGGCACTGCCGCACCGCCGCGTGGTGCGCGTTGTGCGGCGTCGCCACATACACCACGTCCACGCCGTCGTCCGCCGCCAGCTCCGCCCAACTCCCGTACGCCCGCGGGATGTCGAAACGCTCCGCGAACTCCTCGGCCGGGCCCTTCGCGCGCGAACCCACCGCGACCAGCTCGGCCTCCGGCATCCGCTGCGCGTCGCCCGCGAACCTGGAGGCGATCGAGCCCGTCGCCAGGATCCCCCAACGCACCGGCCGCGCCCCGGCACCCGCCTCGTCCGCCATGTCTCTCCCGTCCGGTGACCCGCCGTCAGGGAGCGTCGCGTGGCCCGCCGTCGGGAGCGTCGCACTGCGGGGGCCACTGTCAGTGGCTGCTTCTAGAGTCCTGATCATCGTAAGCACGACCACAGGGAGATGGTCATGGGGTGGATCGGGGCCGGCGACTACGAGGTCGCGCTCGACGAAGCGGGCAGGGTCGTCTGCCGCAACAAGGCGGGGCGGCGGCTCAGGACGGTGCCCGCCAGGATCGCCGACGAGCCGGCCGTCGTCCAGCTCCGCCAGCTCGTCGAGTGGCTGGCGCGGCACGAGCGCGAGTGCGTCGCGAGCGTCGAGCGCTGGATGATCAGGTCCCTGCCGGTGCCGGCCGCCGTCCTGACCCAGGTCTGGCCCGACGCCGCCTGGCGGGCCGCCCTCCGCGACCTGGTCGTCACCGACGAGGCGGGCGCCGTCGCCGGCTTCCTGCGGGACGCCGACCCAGAGCGCGGCATCGGCCTGGTCGACCTGGACGGCGACACCGTGCGCGTCCGCCCGGCACTGCTGCGCATCCCGCACCCGGTCCTCCTCGACGACCTGGCGGAGCTCCGCGACTTCGCCACCGAACTCGATCTCCGGCAGGGCGTCGGCCAACTGCACCGCGAGGTGTGGCGGCGCGAGGGAGTCAACCCCGAGGCGACCGCCGTCGACACCTTCGCCGGCGGCCGGTTCAAGCAGCTGCGCTTCCTCGCCGGCCGCGCCACCTCCCTCGGCTACCGGGTCCGCGGCGGCCAGGCCGTCTGCCCCGTCTTCGAGGCCGGCCGCACCGTCGAGGCCCGCGTCTGGCTCGGCGAGTACGAGGGCTACGAGGAGACCGAGACCGGGCCGCTGACCTGGAGCGACACGGCCGGGCGCGGGCTGCGCCTCGGCGAGGTCGGCCCGGTCGCCTGGTCAGAGGGCATGCGGATGGCCGCCGCGCTGCACGCCTGCCGCGAGATCGAGAAGGAGCAGGACAAGTGAGTGACGCCACCGCCCTCGACGCCGGCGCGATCCTGGCGCCCGACAGTCACGAAGGGGCCGACGCGGACGGACTGACCGCCCGCGTCTACATCCACCCCGTCCTCGACGACCGGCGGATCGTCCGGCTCGTCCCCGAGACCCTCGGCGAGGCCGAGGACCTGGCTCTCGACTTCCTCGGCCTGCGCCGCGATGGCGAGGCCCCCACGGTCGGCCAGGTCCGCCGCGAGACCCTCGGCTTCCCCGCCTGGGCCCTGGTCAACGACCCGGCCAACGGGCACCACGCCCTCGCCCTGGTCCGCGACATCGAGCGGCTCGCCCGGCTCGCCGGGTCCCGCGCCGGCCACGCCAGGGAAGGCTTCGAGGAGCTCGGCGAGCGCCTCGGCCGCTCCGTCCCGCACTTCCTGCCCACCTACTACGAGCAGGCCGCCCGCGCGTTCCTCGCCGTCGAGAACCCGCGGTACGCCGCCGCGTTCTTCGGCCGCGCCCGCACCGCCGAGCGGGCCCACGGCCTCGCGGTGGACGAGGCCAGGCAGCGCGCCGTCTTCCTGGAGTTCGCCTTCGCCGGCGCGCTCACCGCCAAGGAGCTCAAGGAACACGTCAGGGACCTCACCGGGCGGCTGCCCGCCGCCCAGGCGTGGGCCGAGTTCCGCCAGCTGACGGTCGAGCGGTGCGCCGCCGGGCTGCCGCCCTACGCCTCCTTCCCGCAGGACAGCCGCCGGCTGATCAGGGCCGCCGGGCTCGACCCGGCAGCCGAGGAGCGCGAACTGCTCGCCGAACTCCTCGGCTCCCCGGCGATCGTCCGCGCCCCCCGCTCCTTCTGGACCGGATACCGCGAGGCCCTCGCCGCGCTGGGCCGCGAGCGGCCCGAGATCCGCCGCCGGCTGCTGGAGATCCTCCCCAGCAGCCTCGCCGCCGAGGACGGGGGAGACGAGCTCTGGCTGCGGCTGCTCGCCGAAGCCCAGGCCGAGGCCCTGCTCACCGCCCAGCCGCCGGCGGCCGGCGTGGCCGCCGCCGACTGGCTCTCCCGCTGGGCCGGCCACCTCAGCCGCGGCTGGCGCGGCCCACGCCACTCGCCCGACAGCTACGCCCTGGCCCGCCGGATGGCGCCCCGGCTGCGCGCCGACGCCACCCCGGTCGCCCTCGTCCAGAACCACGGCTGGCGCGGCGGCACCGACCTCGAACTGCTCGACCTCTGCCTCGCCGAGAACATCCCGGTGGCCGACCCGCCCCGCCGCCCCAGGTTCGACCTGGGCAGCTGGCTCCAGGCCCCCGAGAGCGACCGCCGCGACCTGGCCGCCCTCGCCGCCGACCCCCGGTTCGCCCCCGCCCTGTCCACCGTCGTCGGCGAGACCGGCGGCCGGCGCAACGGCGAGGCGCTCGACGCCGTCGTCGCCCACCCGGTGCTCCGCGGCGTGCTGCGGGAGTGGCTCGGCGCCCGCGTCGAGGAGTTCGTCGCCGCGCCCGGCCTGCCGGCCGCCCGCACGGCCCTCGACGCCCTGCTGCCCTTCGGCGCCACCGTCGCCGAGGTCCACCCCGAGGCGCTGGCCAGGCTCGCCGCCCACCGGCTCGGCCCCGTCCTCGGCCGCACGCTGCGCGCCGGGATCTTCGACGAGCTCGGCTGGCCCGCCCTCGAGGAGGCCGTGCGGCTCGTCGGCGAGCCGAGCGGCCACCAGCGGCAGTACACCGTCCACGAGGCGTGGCCGGCGCTGATCGTCGGCACCGCCACCCGGGCCGTCGTCGTCGGCCAGGAGGGCGTCCTGCTCGAACACGAGCTCCGGATCCCCGACCAACTCCACTGGCAGCAACCCGACTTCCGCTACGTCGACGGCCAGCTGCTGGTCACCTGGTGGCACGGAGGCGAGCAGCGCGCCTACTGGTCGGCCCGCCCCGACGAGGTCTTCCGCCTCGGCGGCGCGCGAGCCGGCGGCTGGCACCGTCCCAACACCGCCGTCACCCTGGCCCTGCCGGGCGGCGGCCGCGCCACCGGCACCCGGCCGCTGCACGCCGGCGACACGGCGCTCCCCGAGGAGCGGGCCGTCCTCGGCGACGGCACGGGCCACTGGTCCCTCGGCACGCACGACCGGCTCCACTCCTGGCGCGAGTACGACCCGACCACCGGCGCCGAGGGCCGCGCCTCGCTGCCGGCGTTCCTGGCCGGCGCCCTCACCGACGACGCCCGACTGCTCGCCGAGCACTGCTCCGTGCTCCCGCTGCCCGTCGGCCTCGCCGACACCCCGCTCGGCACCGACGGCCACCGGCTCGGCTGGTGGGTCCGCGCCGAACAGGGCGGCAAGGTCCTCAGGGCCGGCTCCCCCGACGGCCGCACCGTCACCCTCACCGGAGACGGCCCCCGCCGGATCCCCGTCGGCGCGCCCCGGCTCCCCGGCGGAGCCGAACCCGTCCTCGCGATCCACGGCGGCGACCTCGCCCTCTTCGAGGCGGGCGCCCACCGGGTCCACGGCATGCTGGGCAGCGCCGTCCAGGCCCAGCCGGGCGGCGAGTTCGCGGCCGGCACCCCGCTGGTCCCGCCGGCGCCCTTCTGGCACCTGCTGCGCCCCCGCGACGAGGCCGGATCACGCGCCCTCCGCGCCCTGACCGACGAGAAGGCCGAACATCTGATCACCGCCGTCGCCGAGGCCGAGGCCGAACAGCGCGCCACCCAACTGGCCGCCAGGGAGGCGGGCCGCGAGATCCCCGCCGCCGAGCGCCGCCGCGCCGAGGACGAGGCCGTCGCCGCCGCCGTCGCCCGGGTCCTGCCAGAACTCACCGACCAGGCGCTGCGCCGCGGCGTCGCCGGCATCGTCGGGATCGCGGTCCGGCAGGTCGGCTCGGCCGCCCGGCTCGCCGTCCCGAAGAGCCTCGACGCGGCCTCCCGCGAGCTGGCCATGTTCGAGGAGTACCGGCCGCCGCACGGCGACAACGCCACCCTGCTGCGGGCCGTCCGCGGTCTCGTCACCCCCGACCCCCGCATGCCCTACCACCAGTCCTCCTCCTGGGCGGTGCTCCAGCAGATCCGCGCCGCCGGGCGGGTGCTCGCCGGCGAACCCGCCACCGGCCGGCCACTGCCCGCCAGGTACCGCGCCGAGCCGCTGCCCGCCGGCTGGACGACCGACGAGCGCACCGCGCCCTCCGCCCACCTCGACTGGACGCCCCTGCTCGCCGCCCAGCGCGCCCTCGCCCACCGGGCCACCGGACAACTCCTGGGCGACGAAGAACGCGAGGCCCTGCTGCTCCTCCTCCAGGCCCTGGCCGAGGGGCCGCTCGCCGGCCGGGGCGCCCTGCGCCGGCTGGTCCTCGTCGAGCAGGGCGTGAACGCCAGGCGCGGTGGCCAGGTGCTGCGGCGCGGCGACCGCACCGTGGTCATTCTGGCCGTCCAGCGCGAGGACCGGGAGACCGGCCGTACCCACTGGCTCGCCCTCGACCACGACCCGACCGGCGCCTTCGGCCCCGTGGCCCCTTTCACGCTCGCCGAGGAACGCGCCTTCCCCGGCCGGCCCACCCCCGCACCGCTGCTCGACGTGGTCAGGCTGGTCAGGGAACACGGCCCCGTGCCGTGGCGCCCGGAGCCGGCCGCCGACCTCGCCGCCCGCACCGGGCTCGGCCCCGTCCAGGCCGCGCTGCTGCTCGCCGGGCTGCCCCACGAACCCACCGCCGAGACGCTGGCGACCCTCGGCCTCAAGCCCAAACAGGCCGAACACGCGGGGGAGTTGCTCGCCGCCCTCGACACCCAGGGCCTGGCCATGGCGATCGGCGCCCTGCTTCCCGGCGAGCCGGCCACGGCCTGGGCCGAGGGCCCCGACACGAAGGCCGCGGCGAGCGCCTGGCACGGCCGCTTCGGCGACCGCCATCTGGTGCCCGAGGAGGCCGTGGCCCAGCTCGGCCTCGACCCCGACGCCGCCACGGCCGTGCTCAACCCGGCCCACACCCCGTGGCTCGCCCGCACCACCACCCAGCGGCTGGAGGGAAACCGCCTTCAGGCCGACGACCGCGCTGCGGTGCCGAGCCGCGGCGAGCTGACCGCGGCCGTCACCGCGCTCGCCACCCTGGCCTACGGCCTGCCGCTCGATCACCCGCTGCGCGCCGCCCTGCCCGCCGCGCTCGAAGGGCTTCGGCGTCGGCTCGCGGACCCTCGACTCGTCCTCGACCTGGACATCGAGTGGGCCGAGTCCGGCGGCTCGACCGCCCGGCGGCTCCGCGAGGCGCACGGCCTACCCGAGGCCGGCGGCTTCGGGGCCGACGGGCTGCTGCGGATCGGCGAGGCGCTCGTCGTCTTCCCCTGGTACGGCGCGACCGAGGCCACCTGGCTGCGCCCCGCCGGCCTCACCGGCCCCGACGACCCCACCTTCGGCCTCGTCGAGGGCGTCCTCGGCGCCCCCAGGGCCCGCTACGCGCTGAACCCGCTGCGCGCCGTCCTGGCCGACGGCCTCGGCCGCGCCGTGCGCGCCGGCGGCGAGGGCGCCGCCGGCTACGCCCAGGACCCGCAGCGCAGCGTCCCCCACCTGGTCGCCGAGGTCGCCGCCCGGCACGGCATCGGCGAGGACGCCGCCGCCGTCTACCTCCAACTGCTCGCCCTGCCCGACCCCACGGACCGCAACCGCACCCGCTGGACGGGCTGGAAGCCCGCCAGGGTCCGCCGGGCCAACGCCGAGCTGGCCGCCACCGACCTGGTCGTCACCGCCCAGCGCGCCCGCGCCGGCCGCCGGTTCTTCCTGCCCGGCGGCTGGGCCGAGCACCGCGCCCCGCTGCTCCCCGTCGAGACCTGGAAGGAAGCCCTCCACGGGCCCCACGTCAGCTCCCGGGGCATACCCCACCTGCCCGTCGCCGAGCTCTTCGAACGCGCCTGGGCGCGGGTGCTCGACGGCGACGCGCCCGCCTACGAAGAGCTGATCACCCGTGCCACCAGGAAGGGCCGCCGATGACCGCCCCCGCGCCGACCTCCGCACCTCCGCGGCAGATCACCCCGCCCGAGGACGAGTTCGCCACCGAGCTGGCCTTCCTCGCCGCGCACGACACAGGACCGCGCCCGCCGGGCTGGCGGCTCACCCCGCGCGCCGTGGTCACCTTCGTGATGGGCAGCGGCGGCGAACCGCTCGCCCTCCCCGAGGAGTCGGCCGCCATCGCCGAGCTGCCACGCCGGCTGGTCGTCGCAAGGAAGTTCGTGGGGGAGCGGGCCCTGGTGGAGCGCTGCGTCATCACCCTGGCTGGGGAGCGGGGGCTCCTGCTCGTCGGCGAGCCGGGCACCGCCAAGTCCATGCTCTCCGAGCTGCTCTCGGCCGCCGTCAGCGGCACCAGCGCCCTCACCGTCCAGGGCACCGCGGGCACCACCGAGGACCAGCTCAGGTACGGCTGGAACTACGCGCTGCTGCTGGCGAAGGGCCCGAGCCGCGAGGCCCTGGTGCCCTCGCCGGTGCTCACCGCGATGACCACCGGGGCCGTCGCCCGGGTCGAGGAGATCACCCGCTGCCTGCCCGAGGTGCAGGACGCCCTGGTCTCCCTCCTCTCCGAGCGCCGCGTCGCCGTGCCGGAACTCGCCGGCACCGCGGACGCCCAGCTGCACGCCGCCCCCGGATTCGCCCTCGTCGCCACGGCCAACCTGCGGGACAAGGGCGTCTCCGAGATGTCGGCCGCGCTCAAGCGCCGCTTCAACTTCGAGACCGTGGGCCCGATCCCCGACCTCGACGTGGAGACCGCCCTGGTGCGCCGCCAGTCCCGGGCCGCGGTCGAGCGCGCCGGCGTCCCCTACCAGGTGGACGACGCCGTCCTCGAAGCCCTGGTCACGGCCTTCCGGGACCTGCGCGACGGCCGGTCGGCCGAGGGCTGGGAGGTGGCGCGGCCGACCAGCGTGATGAGCACCGCCGAGGCCGTCTCGGTCGCGGGCTCACTCGCCCTCGCCGCCGCCTACTTCCCCTCCGAGCGGGACGTGCTCGGCCTGCTGCCCGGCCACCTGCTCGGCGTGATCCGCAAGGACGAGCCGGCCGACGCCGCCTGCCTGCGCGGCTACTGGGACGGAGCGGTCCGCCGCCGCGCGGAACAGGGCTCCCAGACCTGGCGCACCCTCTGGGACCTCCGCTCGGCCCTGGAGGACTGAAGGCGATGACCACCGCGCACCCGCCGGCCCCGCCCGCCGCCGCCCTCCGGGAACTCACCGACCCGGCCGGGCCCTTCCTGATCGGGGTGCGGCACCACGCGCCGTCCCTGGCCGCCGTCGTGCCCGCCCTGCTCGACGCGGCGGAGCCCGAGGTGCTGCTCGTCGAACTGCCGGCCGAGCTCCAGGAGTGGCTCGGCTGGCTGGCCCACGAGGACACGACGGCGCCGGTCGCGCTGGCCGCCGTGGAGCCGGGGCCGGACCCGGGATCGCCCGCCTTCTACCCGTTCGCCGACTTCTCGCCCGAACTGGTCGCCCTCCGTTGGGCCGCGCGGCGCGGCGTCCCCGCCGTCGCCGCCGACCTGCCGCTGGCCGACCGCGCCTGGCTCGCCGACCGCGGCCCGGCCGGCGCCCGCCACCCCGGCCGCCGC
>NZ_BAAGPR010000122.1:0-22124 GCF_054783955.1 Streptomyces mayteni
GCCGCCTCCGCCGCCGCCAGGGCCGTCGGCGAGCGGGCCGCCGAGGCGGCCGCCGCCCTCGCAGCCTTCCCCGACGCCAGCCGGGCCGGCCGGGGCCGTCTACGGCTACCCGCCCGCCGGTCAACCGACCGTCGGCTCCGGCTACATGGCCGTGCTGCGCTACCGCGCGCCCGACGGCTCCGAGCAGCAGCTGATCCGCCGCTCCGCGCCCGGCATGCCGCACCCGGAGTGGCAGATCCTGGGCGAGCTGCACGCCATGGGCGTGCCACCGCAGCAAGTGATCGAGCTGCACACGGAGTTGCAGTCCTGCGAGCTGCCCGGCGGCTACTGCGCCCGCATGATCCGCGAGACGTGGCCGCAGGTGCGGATCACCCACACCGCCGCCTACGGCCGGGACCTGGCCTCCCGTCAGGCGGGCGTGCGGCACCTGGTGGAGCACCAGGACGAGCTTCAGCAGTTCGCCGACGGGCCGCCCCGCTCGCAGCCGGTGCGGGCGGCGCTGCCGCAGCAGCAGCCGGCGCCGGCCGTCGGACTCGACGTCATCGGGCAGGAGTTGACGCACGCCTACGGCCCGCAGGGCGTGTTCCGCTACCAGCAGCCGCTGGTGGCCAGGCAGGGCGTGCCGGAGATCGTGGCGCAGTCGCTGGTGTGGTCCGGGCTGCCCGTCGAGATCCGGCCGATCTTCTGGGCCCAGGCGCAGCCGGGAAGGCCGATCCCGACGCTGGCCGAACTGGCCGCCGAGCGTGGCGCGTTGCCGGCCCCCGACGCCGGCTCCTACCTGGTGCTCGGCAGCGACTTCGGGCGTCAGTTGTGCGTGCAGTACGGCACCGCGCACGTGGTGGCCGTGCCGCTCGAGGGCTCGCCCGACGGCCGTCCTTCGCCGGCGCAGTTCGTGAACGCGTCGCTGCCCCAGTTCGCGCGCTGCATGGCGCTGTTGGGGCGGATGTGGCGGCTGCGGTACGGGCTCAACCCGGAGCAGGCGGGTCGTTGGACCACCGATTTCCAGGCGGAGTTGGCCTCGCTCGACCCGCAGGCGGTGGCCGACCCCGAGAGCTGGTGGTCGGTACTGCTCGAACAGATGTGGGACGGATTGTTGTAGAGCACCTGTCGGCGGGTAAATTGCGCGCCGGCAGGGCTCGTTGGTCGAGTATGCCGCCGCCCCGTCGGCCGGCGCCTTTCGCGCGAGACGAGCGAAAATAATCCGAACACCGTCCCCCGGTGGGAGCATTTACGCATGACCGGCTTCCCGAAGGCTCGCGGCCGCGGGTATCGGCCCGCGCAAGTGGACCAGGTGCTGGCCAAGTTGGGTCGCGAGCGCGATCACGCATGGCAGCAACTCGCGGAACTGAGCGTCCGCGTGGAGGAGTTGACTCGGGAGGCAGCCAGAGTCACGGCGTCCGTGGCCGCGTTGCCGCCGACCTCGTACGACGGGCTCGGCCAACGAGCCATCAAGCTGCTGGGCGAGGTGCAGGCCGAGGCGGTCGATCTGCGCGAGACCGCGGAGCGGCAGGGCCGGGAGCTGGTCGACGCGGCCGACGCCGCCGCCCGCGAGCTGCTGGCCGCCGCGCAGGCGGACGCCGGCCGGCGGCGGGCCGAGTCGGAGGCCGCGGCGGACGGCGTCATATCCAGGGCCTCGGCGCTCGCCACCCGGCTGATGGCGGACGCCAGGCAGCAGGCCCTTGCCATGCGTGACGAGGCGTCGGCCGCGCTGGCCGAGGTGACCCGGCAGTGCCGGGCCCTGGTGGCCGAGCAGCGGGTCAGGCAGACGGGCGCCGCCCGGGCCCTCGAAGCGCAGCTGTCGGCGCACCAGACCGACGTGGACGCCCGGGTCCAGGCGTTGACCTCCCGCGGCGAGGCGCTGCTCGCCGAGGCGAGGCGCGAGCTGGCCGACGCCGAGGCGGAGGCCAGGGCCACCGAGAAGGCGGCGGACAGCCGCCGGACCGAGCTGCTGGCCGAGGCGCGGGTGCGGCAGCAGCGGGTGGAGCACGAGACGGAGTGGATGGCCGAGGAGCTGGAGGAGCGGTCCGACCAGGTGCGGGCGCACCTCGACCACATACGGGAGTCGCTGCGGGCCCTCACCGGGCGCCGCCCGGCCCCCCGGCAGCCGGAGCCCGAACCCGAGGCCGACGACTACGAGGACGACGACTACGAGGACGACCACCGCGGCGACCACCGCGACGGCCACCGTGGCGCGTCCGAGCGGTACTGACCGGGGCCGGCCGGGGTTGATCACCGGCGACCGGGACCGATCGCCCGCCGTATCGGATCGGCACAGGACCCGTCCGGTGCATGGCCGGTATCCTGCGAGAATCCCCGGCTCTCCGCAGGGACGCGATCGCGAGCGGCGGAAGACGCCGGGACACCGCACCCCAGGACCGAAGGACGCGATCCCGTGAGCTCCAGCGCCATCCGCCCGGCCGCCATCATCGTTCTCGCCGCGGGTGAGGGGACCCGTATGAAGTCCGCCACACCCAAGGTGCTGCACGAGATCTGCGGCCGGCCGCTGGTCGGCCACGTGGTGGCCGCCTGCCGGGAGCTCGACCCGCGCGAGCTCGTGGTGGTCGTCGGGCACGGCAGGGAGGCCGTCGGCGCGCACCTGGCGGAGGCCGACCCGGGCGCCCGCACCGCCGTGCAGCACGAGCGGCGCGGCACGGCACACGCGGTGCGCACCGCCCTCGAGTCGCTGCTCGCCGACGGCGTGGAGCCCGCCGGCACGGTCCTGGTGACCTGCGGCGACATCCCCCTCCAGACCGCGGCCACGCTGCGCGCGCTGGCCGACGCGCACGCCGCCGAGGGGAACGCGGTGACGGTGCTCACCGCCGAGGTGCCGGACGCCACCGGCTACGGCCGGGTGGTGCGCGGCGCGGACGGCGCGGTGACGGCGATCGTCGAGCACCGGGACGCCACGGCCGAGCAGCTGGCGATCAACGAGATCAACTCGGGCGTGCTGGCCTTCGACGGCGCGCTGCTCGCGGAGGCGCTCGGCCAGGTGCGGGCCGACAACAGCCAGGGCGAGGAGTACCTGCCCGACGTGCTGACCATCCTGCGGGACGCCGGCCACCGGGTGGGCGCGGCCCGGGCCGCCGACCACCGGGAGCTGGTCGGCATCAACGACCGGGTGCAGCTGGCGACGGCCAGGCGGCTGCTCAACGACCGGCTGCTCGAACGGGCCATGCTGGCCGGCGTGACGGTGGTGGACCCGGCGACGACCTGGCTCGACGTCACCGTCACCTACGAGCCCGACGCGCTGGTGCACCCGAACACCCAGCTGCTGGGCGCCAGCCACCTGGCGACCGGCGCCGAGGTGGGCCCCGGCTGCCGGCTGCGGGACACGGTCGTCGGCGAGGGCGCGGTGGTGCGGGAGACGGTCGCGGACGGCGCGCACGTCGGCCAGGGCACCAACGTCGGCCCGTACGCCTATCTGCGGCCCGGCACGGTGCTCGGCCGGAACGCGAAGGCCGGCACCTTTGTCGAGATCAAGAACTCCACAATCGGCGAGGGCACCAAGGTTCCGCATCTCTCCTATGTCGGTGACGCCACGATCGGTGACCACACGAACATCGGAGCGGCCACGGTCTTCGTGAACTACGACGGCCAGGAGAAGCACCACTCGTCGGTCGGCTCCTACTGCCGCACGGGCGCTGACAATATGTTCGTGGCGCCCGTCACTATCGGCGACGGCTCTTACACGGCGGCGGGTTCGGTGATCACGCGGGACGTTCCGCCCGGATCACTCGCGGTAGCTCGGGGACAACAGCGCAACGTGGAGGGGTGGGTGGCCCGCAAGCGCCCCGAGTCGGCCGCCGCGCAAGCCGCCGACGCCGCCCTAGCTGCGACGGAGCGGAAGCCGGCGGATGGCTGACAGGTAACGTAGTGGGTACCCACTCGGGTGGGTGAACGACCGCCCACGCGGCACCTAAGGAGACGTACTGTGACCGGGATCAAGACCACCGGCGAGAAGAAACTGATGCTCTTCTCCGGCCGCGCCCACCCCGAGCTGGCCACAGAAGTGGCCTCGGAATTGGGCGTTGGGATTGTTCCGACGACTGCCAGGGACTTCGCGAATGGCGAGATCTACGTTCGCTTCGAGGAATCGGTGCGCGGCGCCGACTGTTTTCTGATCCAGAGTCACACGGCGCCGATCAATAAATGGATCATGGAACAGCTGATCATGATCGACGCGTTGAAGCGGGCCTCGGCCCGCAGCATCTCCGTCATCATTCCGTTCTACGGCTATGCGCGGCAGGACAAGAAGCACCGGGGCCGGGAGCCGATCTCGGCCCGGCTGATGGCCGACATGCTGAAGACGGCCGGCGCGGACCGGATCATCACGATGGACCTGCACGCGGACCAGGTGCAGGGCTACTTCGACGGCCCGGTCGACCACCTCTTCGCGCTGCCGGTGCTCTCCAACTACATCGCCACCCGGACCGACCGCGAGCAGCTGACGGTCGTCTCGCCCGACGCCGGCCGGGTGCGGGTCGCCGACCGCTGGGCCGACCGGCTCGGCGCGCCACTGGCGATCGTCCACAAGCGGCGCGACCCGGACGTGGCCAACCAGGTCACGGTCCACGAGGTCGTGGGCGACGTGGACGGCCGGGTCTGCGTGCTGGTCGACGACATGATCGACACCGGCGGCACGATCTGCGCGGCGGCCGACGCGCTGTTCGCCAACGGCGCGCGTGACGTGGTGGTGGCCGCCACCCACGGCGTCCTCTCAGGGCCGGCGGCCGACCGCCTGAAGAACTCGCGCGTCAGCGAGTTCATCTTCACCAACTCCCTGCCCACCCCGACCGAGGTCTCCCTCGACAAGATCACGGTCCTCTCCATGGCCCCGACGATCGCCCGCGCCGTCCGAGAGGTCTTCGAGGACGGCTCGGTGACGAGCCTCTTCGAAGGCAACGCGTAGTCGCCTGGCGGCTCGCCCGTGCAACCCCCGGCCGGGGCCGGACACGGCCCCGGCCCGGGAGGGCCGGCCCCACGGCGACGAACCCGCCCCTCCCGGGCCGCCGGCCCGAACCCGGCACGGTACGGCGGCAGCGGCGAAGCCGCACCGGTACGGGCCGGCGGCCCGAGCCCGTGGCACGTACACGCCGGCCGCAAGGCCCGCTCCGGCCAACGCCGAGCGGCGAAGCCGGACGGCAGCGGAGCTGCCAGTGACACGGGGGCGGGCCGGTGGCCCGATCCCTAGCCTGTGGCGCGTGCGCCCCCGGGGCGCCGGCCCACCGGGCCGGGGCCCAACTCCGGCACTGGTGCCGTGCCCGGCCCTGGCCGGCGGCAGAGGACACAGCCGCGGAGCCGGGCCGGCGGCCCGAACCCGGCGCGGTACGGCGGCAGCGGCGAAGCCGCACCGGTACGGGCCGGTGGCCCGAGCCCGTGGCGCGTACGCGCCCGGCCGCGAGGCCGGTCCCGGCCAGCGCCGAGCGGCGAAGCCGGACGGCAGCGGAGCTGCCAGTGACACGGGGGCGGGCCGGTGGCCCGATCCCTAGCCTGTGGCGCGTGCGCCCCCGGGGCGCCGGCCCACCGGGCCGGGGCCCAACTCCGGCACTGGTGCCGTGCCCGGCCCTGGCCGGCGGCAGAGGACACAGCCGCGGAGCCGGGCCGGCGGCCCGAACCCGGCGCGGTACGGCGGCAGCGGCGAAGCCGCACCGGTACGGGCCGGTGGCCCGAGCCCGTGGCGCGTACGCGCCCGGCCGCGAGGCCGGTCCCGGCCAGCGCCGAGCGGCGAAGCCGGACGGCAGCCCGCCAGCGGCGAAGCCGCACCGGTACGGGCCCATGGCCCGAGCCTGCGGCGCATGCGCGCCCGGCGGCGGAGCCGCACGGTAGCGGGGCGACGCCGGCCCTCCGGGCCGGCTGGGCGCCGGCCAAGGGGCGGGTGGGTGGGGGAAAGCCCCCGCGGCACCGCACCCGGGCGGCGGCGGAGCCGCCCGCGTGTCCCGGCCACCGCGCCGACCCAAGGGGCGGGTGGGCGGGGAGGACCCCCACCGGCCGACGTGCCGCGTGGCGCACCGGTAGAGTGGGGGGCGCTCGGCGAGGGAGGACCCCGTGGGTTGTCCGTGATCGACGCGCTCTTCGTGGCTGGTCCGTTGGTCCGCCCTGGGCCGGGCGTGGTCGAGAACCAACCCACAACGAGGAGCGAGGCAGAGCAATGGCCGACGTGAAGATCGCCGCGGACGTCCGCGAGGAGTTCGGCAAGGGCGCCTCCCGGCGCATCCGGGTCGCCAACAAGGTGCCGGCCGTCATCTACGGGCACGGCACCGAGCCGGTGCACGTGACTCTGCCGGGTCACGAGACCATGCTGGCCCTCAAGTCCGCGAACGTGCTGATCACCCTCAGCTTCGGCGGCCGCGAGGAGCTGGTGATCCCGAAGGCCGTGCAGCGCGACGCGATCAGGGGCAACCTGGTCCACCTGGACCTGCTGCTGGTCAAGCGGGGCGAGAAGGTCACCGTCGAGGTGCCGGTGCACACCGAGGGCGAGCTGGCCCCGGGTGGTGGCCTGCTGGAGATCCAGCTGGCCGCGCTGCCGGTCGAGGCCGAGGCCACCCACATCCCGGAGTCGGTCACCGTCTCCGTCGCGGGTCTGGAGCCGGGCGCCACGGTGCTCGCCAAGGACGTGCAGCTGCCGAAGGGCACCACGCTGGCCGTCGACGAGGACACCACCGTGCTGCAGGTCGTCCAGCCGCAGGCCGAGGAGCCGGCGGCGGCGGCCGAGGGCGGCGAGGCGGCCGAGGAGTCCGCGGCCACCGCCTGACGGACGACAGCCCCCAGAACCGCGGGAGACGGTGATGACCACCACGGACGAACCCTGGCTGATCGCGGGCCTCGGCAATCCCGGGCCGCAGTACGCCGCGAACCGGCACAACGTCGGTTTCATGGTCGTCGATCTGCTGGCCCAGCGGATCGGCGGCAGGTTCACGTCCCACAAGTCCCGCGCGATGCTGTGCGAGGGCCGGCTCGGCGCCCCTGGCGCCGGCGGCCCGCGCGTGCTGCTCGCCAAGCCGATGACGTACATGAACGTCTCGGGCGGGCCCGTCACCTCGCTCAGCACGTTCTACAAGATCCCCGTCTCCCGGCTGGTCGTGATCCACGACGAGTTGGACATCGGCTTCGGCGCGCTGCGCCTCAAGCTGGGCGGCGGGGACAACGGGCACAACGGGCTGAAGTCCATCACGGCCTCGCTCGGCCGCGAGTACTTCCGGGTCAGGTTCGGCATCGGCCGGCCGCCCGGCCGGATGGACGTGGCGGCGTTCGTGCTGAAGGACTTCTCGGCGACCGAGCACAAGGAACTCGACTTCCTGGTGGACCGGGCCGCGGACGCCGTGGAGGCGCTGTTGACGGCCGGCCTGGAGAAGGCCCAGGGCGCTTACAACAGCTGACACACCGTGACGGGGGTTGACCGCTCGCGGGGCTGTGGCCAAAGATCGGCGGCATGTCCGCGACGACCCGCACCGCCCGCCGTAGCTTCGCCCGCAGGGCGGGCGAGAGCGCGTTCGGCGTCCTGTTGCTGGCGCGGTATCTCTTCATGGGGCTGCTGGCGCTGCTGATCGTGACGGCCGGGACCCTGATGTCCTGGGACACCGCGCGGGACGCGATGTCCCCTGGCGATCTGCCGCAGGGCGCGCTGACGTTGGACTCCTGCGCCGACGACGCCTGCACCGGGGTGTTCGAGCCGAGCGGCGCGACCGTGCGGCTCGTCCAGCCGATCGGCCGGGAGCCGGGCGACACGCTGGACGTCGCCGTCTACGAGGACGCCGGCGAGGCGATCCGCACCGGGCTGCCTGGCGTCCTCTACGCGTGGCTGCCGCTGATGGGCGCGCTGCTGCTGGCCGCGATCGTGATCGGTGGCGGCCTGCGGATGTACCGGACGGCGACCGGCACGGGCGCCGCCGCCCTGCTGGCGATGGTCGTCACCTTCGCCCTCTGGATCTAGCGACTCGCAGCGCGGTCGCGTGGTTCATTCGGGCCGCTCGGGCAGCGTGAGACCCAGCGACGCGGCCAGGTCGATCGTGGCGCGTGGCGTCGGGCACTGGCGGCTGAGGCCGGTCCGGTCGAGGCGGCCGTCACGGGCCTGGAAGAGGACCTTCGCGGCGGGGTGTCCGCGCAGCCCGTCCGTGGTGAGTGCGGCGGCGACGCGCCGTGCCGCGGCGAGCAACGCGGGGAACGCCGCCCGGAGATCCGCGGCCCAGGTCCTGAGCGCCTCCAGCCAGTCGCGGGTGGCGGCGTCGGCCGACCGGGAGAACCGGTCGATCGCCCGGTCCAGCTCCGGCCAGGGGAGGTCGGGCCAGGGCCTGGTCCGCAGCACGGGCAACTGCCAGCGGCGCCTGGTGACCGACCAGTGGTCGGCGCGCGCCGGCACCGAGTGGACCGTGAAGTCCGGGACGCTGAGCGCGGTCAGGTTCCAGCCGTGGCAGGCGCCGGTGTCGAGGCCGAAGATCCGGCCGTCCCGGATCAGCGGCTCGCGCCCAGTCACGTGGTGGCCGAAGACGACGGGCTTCGCGTCGGTGTAGTGGTCGTGCCAGTGGCCGTCGGGGAACAGCGCCGCGAGCTCCCGCTCGCCCCTCGTCGAGCCGCACAGGATCTCCTCCCGCTGCTCGGCCAGCGGAGTCCCGGACAGCATCGCGGCGTGGACGACGCGAACGTGCTCGTTCTCGTAGTGGTACGGCAACGTCCGCATCCAGTCGACCGTCTCCGCGTACCGGTCGCCGAGTTGGAGCCGGGTGATCTCCTGCGCGTAGGAGAAGATCCCGCGCACGTGCTTCCGCTCGTGGTTGCCCATGACCGCCACGGAGTTCGGGCGCTCGCGGAAGAGGCGGACCACCTCGCCGGGGGCCGGGCCGCGGTCGACCAGGTCCCCCACGCCGACCAACAGGTCGTCCGGGCGGATGGCGGCTTTGTCGAGCAGGTCGAGGAGTTCGTCGAAGCACCCGTGGATGTCCCCGACGATCACGGTGCGCGGCATGCCGGACAGCCTAGGAGGACGACGGCTCCGCCCGCAGGAGGTTTTCCCCGCCCCGGCCGCGGACCAGCATCACCGAGACGGCGGCCACCGCGCACAGCGCCCCGGCCAAGGTCCACGCCAGGTCGTAGGAGCCGGTGACGTCCCGGATCAGGCCGGCGCCGAAGGCGACGACCGCGGCGCCGAGTTGGTGCGAGGCCAGGACCCAGCCGAAGACCACGCCGCCCTCCTCGCCGAAGTGCTCCCGGCAGAGCGCGATCGTCGGCGGCACGGTCGCCACCCAGTCGAGGCCGTAGAAGATCACGAAGAACAGCATCGAGGGGTGCACCGAGTCGGCGAACAGCGCCGGCAGGAACAGCAGCGAGAGGCCGCGCAGCGCGTAGTAGACGGCGAGCAGCCGGCGCGGGTCGTAGCGGTCGGTGAGCCAGCCGGAGAAGACGGTGCCGATCAGGTCGAAGATCCCGATGAGCGCCAGCAGCGAGGCGGCGACCGGCACCGGCATGCCGTGCTCGTGGGCGCCCGGCACGAAGTGGGTGCCGATCAGGCCGTTGGTCGAGGCGCCGCAGATCGCGAAGGAGGCGGCGAGCAGCCAGAACACCCGGGTGCGCGCGGCCGAGACGAGCGCGCCGAGCGCGCGGCGGGCCGCGCCCGGCGGCGGCTCCGGCGGGGGGACGTGGTCGTCGCCCGCGCCGTAGGGGCGGACGCCCAGGTCCTCGGGGCGGTCCCGCAGCAGCCAGACCACCAGCGGCACCACGGCCAGCGCGCACAGCGAGACGGCCACCGCGGCGGCGCGCCAGCCAGGGCCCTCGACCAGCAGGCCGACCACGGGCAGGAACACCAGGTTGCCGGCCGCGCCGCCGGCCGTCAGCACGCCGGTGACCAGGCCGCGGCGGGCGACGAACCAGCGGTTGGCGATGGTGGCGGAGAACGCCAGCGCCATGGAGCCGGCGCCGAGGCCGACCAACACGCCCCAGCAGAGGACCAGTTGCCACTGGCTGTCCATCCAGACGGTCAGCCCACTGCCGGTGGAGATCAGCAGCAGCGCCCCGCACACCACGCGGCGGATCCCGTAGCGCTCCATCAGGGCGGTGGCGAAGGGCGCGGTGAAGCCGTAGAGCAGCAGGTTGACGGAGACGGCGAACGAGATCGAGCCGCGCGACCAGCCGAACTCGTCGTGCAGCGGGTCGATCAGCACGCCGGGGGTGGCCCGGAAGCCGGCGGCGCCGATGAGGACCAGGAAGGCGACGAGGGCGACCCACCAGGCGGGGTGGACGCGGGGCGCCACCGAGCGGGTGGTGGACGGCTGTTCGGTCTGGGTCACCCCCACGATCCTGCCGGCCTGCCCCCCGTCGGACGAGTGGCCCGATGGCCGCGATGTGCAAGGATCGGGCCATGGACGTCGCGAACGAGACCGCGAACGAGACCGCGAACGAGCCCAGGCACCGGGTCGCGGTGCTGGTGCGGGACGGGATGCTGCCGATCGAACTCGGCATCGTGCACCGGCTGTTCGGCCGGGCCAAGGCGGCCGACGGGCGGCTGCTCTACGAGGTGGTCACCTGCGCCGTGCGCCCAGGGCGGGTGCCCACCGACGCCGACTTCGACATCGTCGTCGACGCGGGGCCGGAGGCGCTGGCCACCGCCGACACGGTGATCGTGCCGGCCGCGCACGGCAGCGACACCGCCGTCGAGGGCCGGATCTCCCCCGAGCTCAGGGCCGCGCTCGGCCTGATCAGGCCCGGCACCAGGATCGCCTCCATCTGCACCGGCGCCTTCGTGCTGGCCGCCGTGGGACTGCTCGACGGCCGCCGGGCCACCACCCACTGGGACGCCTGCGAGCAGTTCCGCAGGCTCTACCCCAAGGTGCGGCTGGAGCCGGACATCCTCTACACCGAGGACCGCACGGGCGACCACCCGATCCTCACCTCGGCGGGCGTCGCGGCCGGCATCGACCTGTGCCTGCACCTGGTGCGCCGGGACTTCGGCTCGGCCGTCGCCAACTCGGTGGCCCGCCGCACGGTGGTGCCGCCGCACCGGGAGGGCGGTCAGGCGCAGTACGTGGAACGCCCGGTGCCCGACATCGGGGCGCGGTCCACCGGGCGGGCCAGGGCGTGGGCACTCGACCGGCTCGGCCAGCCCGTGACGTTGCGGCAGCTGGCCGAGCTCGAGGCCATGAGCGTGCGGACGTTCACCCGCAGGTTCCGCGAGGAGACCGGGCTCTCCCCGCAGCGCTGGCTGGCCCAGCAGCGCCTGGAGCGGGCCAGGCAGCTGCTGGAGGAGAGCGACCTGCCGGTCGACCGGATCGCCGACCAGGCCGGCTTCGGCACGGCGGCCTCGCTCCGCCAACACCTCCACCGGGCCCTCGGTGTCTCCCCCAGCGCCTACCGCCGCACGTTCCGACGCGGCCCCGTCTGACCGACGAGGCCGTCAACCGGCGGCCCGGCCGCCAGGCCGGTGCCGTGCTCGCCACGGCCGGGCACCCGCGACGGTCGGCAGCCGCCGTCGCCTGCCGCCCGCCAGGGCCCCGCGTCTCCCCCAGCGCCTACCGCCGCACGTTCCGACGCGGCCCCGTCTGACCGACGAGGCCGTCAACCGGCGGCGCCATCCGGGCGCCGCGAGGCGCCCGGAACTCGCGCCGGCCGCACCCCGGCCCAGGCCGGGCCGGAGGCCCGGGGGCCGGGCCGCCGCCGCGGCCGTCGCCTGCCGCCCGCCAGGGCTACCCCGTGTTGCGGAGGCCGGCCGCGACGCCGTTGACAGTGAGGAGCAGGGCCCTGGAGAGCAGCTGGTCGGGCTCCTCGCCGCGCTCGGCCGCCGTGCGCTGCCGGTGCAGCAGGGTGACCTGGAGGTAGGAGATCGGGTCCAGGTAGGCGTCCCTGATGTGCAGGGTGGCCTGCAGGTCGGGGTTGGCGTCGAGCAGCTCGCGCTCGCCGGTGATCCGCAGCACCTCGGCCACCGTCAGCGCGTGCTCGGCCTCGATGGTGGCGAAGACGTGCCGCAGCTCCTGCGGCACCAGCGTCTCCACGTAGTGGCGGGCGATCCGCAGGTCGGTCTTGGCCAGCGTCATCTCGACGTTGGACAGGAAGTTGCGGAAGAAGTGCCAGTGCTCGAACGCCTCGGCCAGCACGTCGTCGAGGCCGGCCTCGCGGGCCGCGCGCAGCCCGGAGCCGACGCCGAACCAGCCGGGCACGATCTGCCGGGACTGCGTCCAGCCGAACACCCACGGGATGGCCCGCAGCCCGTCGAGCCCGGCGCCGCTGTCGGGGCGGCGGGACGGGCGGGAGCCCAGGTGCAGCTCGGCCAGCTGGTCCACCGGGGTGGAGGCGAAGAAGTACGCCGGCAGGTCCGGGTCCTCGACCAGCGCCCGGTAGGCGGAGTGCGCCACGTCGGAGACGGTGTCCATCGCCGCGTCCCAGCGGGCCAGCGCCTCCTGGGACTGGCGGGGCGCGGTGTGCAGCGCCGAGGCCTGGAGCGTGGCGGCGACGGTGAGCTCCAGGTTCTCCCTGGCCAGCGACGGCACCAGGTACTTGTCGGAGATCACCTCGCCCTGCTCGGTGACCTTGATCTCGCCCTCCAGGGTGCCCCAGGGCTGGGCCAGGATCGCGTCGTGGGTGGGGCCGCCGCCGCGGCCGACGGTGCCGCCGCGGCCGTGGAAGAGCCGCAGCCGGACGCCGTGCCGGTGCGCCACGTCGCGCAGCCGGCGCTGGGCGCGGTGGATCTCCCACTGGGAGGTGGTGATGCCGCCGAACTTGGACGAGTCGCTGTAGCCGAGCATGACCTCCTGGACGTCGTCGCGGAGCGAGACGAGGCGCCGGTAGGAGGGGTCGGAGAGCATCGAGTCGAGCAGCTCGTCGGCGATCTTCAGCTCGTCGGTGGTCTCCAGCAGCGGCACGATGCCGACCTTGGCCCAGCCGGCGTGCAGGTCGATCAGGCCGGCCTCGCGGGCCAGCACGGCGGCGGCGAACACGTCGTCGGCGCCCTGGCACATGGAGATGATGTAGGACTCGATGACCTCGGGGCCGAAGCTGTCGAGCGCCTTGCGGATGGTGCCGAAGACGCCGAGGGTCTTGGCGCCGGCCGCGTCGAGCGGGGCCGGGGTGGGGGCCAGCGGGCGGCGCGAGCGCAGTTCCTTGGCGAGCAGCTTGGTGCGGTACTCGCGCGGCATGTCCGCGTACCGCCAGGACTCCTCGCCGAGCCGGTCGAAGAGCTGGCCGAGCGCGTGGTGGTGGGCCTCGGCGTGCTCGCGGACGTCCATGGTGGCGAGCTGGACGCCGAACGCGGCCAGGGTGCGCATCAGCCGCTCCAGGCGCCCGTCGGCGATCAGCTGGCCGCGGTGCTCGCGCAGCGACTCCTGCACCAGCGAGAGGTCGGTCAGCAGCTCGCCGGTGCCCAGGTAGTCGCGGCCCGGCACGTGCGCGGTGCCCTTGGCCAGCCGGGATCTGGTGTTGAGCAGCTTCTGGCGGATGCAGGTGACCTTGAGCCGGTAGGGCTCCTCGGCGTTGAGCCGCTTGTAGCGGGGGGTGATCTCGGGGAGCAGCGTGATGTCACGGTCCAGCGAGTCGAGCAGCTCCTGGCTGGCGCCGCTGTTCCGGATCGAGTTGGAGAGCGCGCCGCGCAGCTCGTCGATGTGGCGGAGCGCGCTGGAGATGCCGTGCTCGTGCTGGAGCAGCAGCACGTCCCAGGTGACCTGCGGGGTGACGTTCGGGTTGCCGTCCCGGTCGCCGCCGATCCAGGTGCCGAAGGTCAGCGGGCGGCTGCCGGCGGGCAGCGGGGCGCCGGCCCGCTCCAGCTCGACGGCCAGGTCCTCCAACACGTCGCCGACGGCCCCGGCGTGCAGCTCGTCCAGGTAGTAGACGGCGTTCCTGGCCTCGTCGGCCGGCTCAGGGCGGGCCACCCGCAGCTCGTCGGTCTGCCAGATCAGGTCGATGTTCTCGGCCAGCCGCAGGTCGGTGCGGCGCCGGTCGCCGCCGTGCTCGCCCGCCGGGTTGTCGAGCAGCTCGGCGATCTTGCGGAGCTTGGTGAGCACCGAACGGCGCGCGGCCTCGGTGGGGTGCGCCGTGAAAACGGGGCGCACGCCGAGGTTCGCCACCGTCTGCCTCAGGTGGGCCGGGTCGGCGTCCTTGAGCATGTCGGCGGTGCGGGAGAGCACCCCGCCCTCGGCGGCCCGGCGCTCCCGCAGCCCCCGGCCGCGGTGCACCTGCTCGGTGACGTTCGCGAGGTGGAAGTAGGTGGAGAACGCGCGCACCAGCTTGGCCGCGGTCGTCAGGTCGGTGGAGCCGAGGAGTTCGGCGGCGGCCTCGCCGTCGGTACGGGTCAGCGCCCGGACGCGTTCGACCAGTTCAAGCAGCTCGGGGCCGTCCTGACGCACCAGCGTCTCGCCGAGCAGGTCGCCCAGACGGCGGATGTCGGCGCGGAGCGCGGTACCGCTTTCCGGGGCGAGCGGGGTGGGTGTCTCGTTGCTGTCGGGACTGCTCACGTTGCGGCTCCTCGCAGCTGGCTCTTCGGGGAGGTCGTTGGCGGTTCGGGGCATGACTGACGCGGACCTCGCTGTCCGACAGGCCAATCGTAGTCAGGGTGTGCCATCGCCCCGTCATGGCACGGTCGCCTGGATATGAGCCGCTTGTGACGTCCGCGCCAACTTGCGGTGGTTACGGTGCCGTAGGTTACGGTCCCGTAGGTATCTCTTTCCCGGCCGGGCTCCCATCGAGCAGCCCGGCTTCCTCCCGCACGCCCCCACCCGAGGAACGTCATGACCACGACCCCCGACCTCGTGCCCACCAGCCGGGCCGAAGCCGACCCCCCGCCCCCCGAGGAGCCGCCGCCGTCCGCCACCCTCGGCAGCGAACGGCGCGGCACCGCGGAACAGGTCGCCCTCGCCCTCTTCATCGCGGTGCCGTTCCTGGCGCTGCTCACCGCCGTCCCGCTGGCCTGGGGCCGGGGGGTGAGCTGGCTCGACCTGACGCTGATGGCGGTCTTCTACTACGTCGGCTGCCACGGCATCACGATCGGCTTCCACCGGTACTTCACGCACCGCGCGTTCAAGGCGAAGCGGCCGATGAAGATCGCGCTGGCCATCGCCGGCTCGCTGGCCGCCGAGGGCCCGGTGGTGCGCTGGGTGGCGGACCACCGCAAGCACCACAAGCACTCGGACGCCGAGGGCGACCCGCACTCCCCCTGGCGGTACGGCGAGACCGTGCCGGCCCTCGTCAAGGGGCTGTTCTGGGCCCACATGGGCTGGATGTTCGACCGGGAGCAGACGCCGCAGCACATCTACGCGCCCGACCTGGTCAAGGACCCCGACCTGCGGCGGATCTCCCGGCAGTTCGCGCTGTGGACGACGGTGACGCTGCTGCTGCCGCCGCTGCTCGGCGGGCTGATCTCCTGGTCCTGGGAGGGCGCGCTGAGCGCCTTCTTCTGGGCCTCGCTGGTGCGGGTCGCGCTGCTGCACCACGTGACCTGGTCGATCAACTCGATCTGCCACGCCACCGGCAAGCGTCCGTTCCGCTCCCGGGACCGCTCGGGCAACGTGTGGTGGCTGGCCGTGCTCTCCTGCGGCGAGTCCTGGCACAACCTGCACCACGCGGACCCGACCTGCGCCAGGCACGGCGTCGACCGCTGGCAGCTGGACTCCAGCGCCCGGCTGATCAGCTGGTTCGAGAAGGCCGGCTGGGTCTCCGACGTCCGCTGGCCCAAGCAGTCCCGAATCGACGCCAAGCGCATCATCCCGGGCAGCAACGGTATGGATCCGGGAGAAAACCGTAAGGAAGCGGCCGCGACCAACACGGCATGATGGGTGGCGTGGCGACCGATAACAGCATCAAGGACGACGGCAAGGGCAGGAATCCGCGCACCACGCGGCGGGCCCGCCGGAGAATGACGGGCACCGAGCGCCGGGAACAGCTGCTGGACATCGGCCGCACGCTCTTCGCGGAGCGCGGCTTCGAGGGCACCTCGGTGGAGGAGATCGCGGCCAAGGCCGGGGTCTCCAAACCCGTGGTGTACGAGCACTTCGGCGGCAAGGAAGGGCTCTACGCGGTCGTCGTCGACCGCGAGATGAGCAGACTGCTCTCGATGGTGACCGGCGCGCTGACCGCCGGTCACCCGCGCGAGCTGCTCGAACAGGCGGCGTTCGCGCTCCTCGACTACATCGAGCAGTACACGGACGGCTTCCACATCCTGGTGCGGGACTCGCCGGTGGCCCAGTCCACCGGCACCTTCGCCTCACTGATCGGCGATATCGCCACCCAGGTCGAGGACATCCTGGGCGTCGAGTTCAAGGGCCGCGGCTTCGACGCCAAGCTGGCGCCGATGTACTCCCAGGCGCTGGTGGGCATGGTGGCGCTGACCGGTCAGTGGTGGCTCAACGTGCGCAAGCCGAAGAAGGCGGAGGTCGCGGCCCACCTGGTCAACCTCGCGTGGCACGGGCTCCAGGGCCTGGAACACGAGCCGCAGCTGGTGGGCCGCCGCCGGGCGTAGGCGTGCCGGACGTCGGTGAAAAGAAAAGCGACCCCCTCCCCAGGGGTGGTGTTGGGGAGGGGGCCGTCTCATCGCGGAGCACCGGTCAGAAGGCCGAAGAACCCGGGATCCGCTGGTCCTCAGTGGTTGAGCGCGCCGTTCCCGGCGAGGAGCGTCACGTCGCTCAGCAGGTGCGACAGCGGGTCGTCGCCGTCGACCTGGACCGAGTTCTCGGCACAGGCCTGCTGGTTCTTGCTGTTGAGGAGGTCCTCGACGCCCACGTTGACGGCACCGATCAGCGAGTTGATTTCCGCCGGCACGGTGATCGGGAGGCAGAACTCGTTCAGCGAGCCGTTGACGAGCCCGATGTTCGGGCTCATGTAGCCACCGGTCGTGATGTTCCCGACCGCCTCCTCGTTGCCGTTACCACTGATCGTGGAGGGGCCCACGTCATCGGCGATGGCCATGGCGGGGGCGGCAGCCATACCTGCCACGCCAACGGCGGAGGCCGCGACGGCAGCCGTGGCAAGCGTCTTCTTCAGCACTTGGCTTGTCCTTCCGAATTCAGGAGTGCCCTGTTCTTGGAGCGCACTGCACAACGCGCCGACCCGGAATCGGTTGCCGCCGTTCACCCGAATTGCTCAATCGGCTGCTCTCGATGGTGACAGGCTCACTGGCCCATGGCGCACGACAGAAAGCGGCCCCCTCCCCAGGGGTGGTGTCGGGGAGGGGGCCGTCTCATCGCGGAGCACCGGTCAGAAGGCCGAAGAACCCGGGATCCGCTGGTCCTCAGTGGTTGCCAGCGCCGTTCCCGGAGAGGAGCGACAGGTCGTCCAGGATGTGCGACAGCGGGTCGTCGCCGTCGACCTGGACCGAGTTCTCGGCACAGGCCTGCTGGTTCTTGCTGTTGAGGATGTCCTGGACACCCACGTTGACGGCACCGATCAGCGACTGGACGTCGGCCGGCACGGTGATCGGGAGGCAGAACTCGTTCAGCGAGCCGTTGATGAGCCCGATGTTCGGGCTCATGTAGCCACCGGTCGTGATGTTGCCGATCGCCTCCTTGTTGCCGTTACCACTGATCGTGGTGGGGCCCTCGTCATCACTGATGGCCATGGCCGGGGCGGCAGCCATGCCCGCCACACCGACGGCGGTGGCGGCGACGGCAGCCGTGGCAAGCGTCTTCTTCAGCACTTGGCTTGTCCTTCCGAGTTCTGGAGTGCCCTGTTCTTGGAGCGCTCTGCACAACGCGTCGACCCGGAATCGGTTGCCGCCGTTCACCCGATTTGCCCAATCCGGCTGTTTGCTCAGCGGCCGGTTGACGCCTGGGCGATTGTCGGCCTGGGTGCCGTGCCCATGCCGTAGCCGAGGTAGAAGCCGGGGTGCGGCGGCTGGTTGTAGGCGGTGTTCTGCCAGGCCAGCCCGGTGCGGTACATCCGGTCCTGGAGCAGGGTGGTGATCCGGTGCGAGGTCTGGATCGGCGTCGAGTAGATCCGCAGCGCGTTGTTGTCCGAAGTCCGCCAGATGACCTCCTCGCGCCAGTCGCCCAGGATGTCGCCGGAGAGCACCGGGGTGGCCTTGGTGCCGTTGTTGGACGCCACGCCGGAGCCGGTCAGCAGCCGGGTGTCGCCGCCGGTGCCGTACTTGTCGATCCGGGTCTGGTCCAGCAGCTCGCGGCTCAGGTCGCCGTCCCACCAGGCGAGGAAGTTGACGCTGGACGGCTCGCGGCCGATGTTGCCGCCGCCGAGGTCGCGCAGCACCGTGTCGGACGCCGACCAGAACTGGCCGCCGACCCGGCCCTCCACGATGTTGCCGCCGACGCCGCGGCCGTTGTCCGCGCCCGAGCCGTTCTGCCAGACGATCTGGCCGTTGGCCGGGTTGATCCGGAGCGAGGACGGCTGGCTGGTGGACTCGGAGACCTTGAAGTACTCCAGGCCGGCGCTGTTGGGGTCGAAGTCGCCGAGGTGCTGGGCGTCGCCGTGTCCGGTGCGGGTGGTCCAGAGCGAGTTGCCGTTGTCGTCGACGGCCATCGCGCCGTAGACGATCTCGTCGCGGCCGTCGCGGTCGACGTCGCCGATGGAGAGGCTGTGGCTGCCCTGGCCGTCGTAGCCTCGCCCCGTGTTGGTCGAGCTGTTGGTGTCGAAGGTCCAGCGTCGGGTGAGCTGCCCGTTGCGCCAGTCCCAGGCGGCGATCACGGTGCGGGTGTAGTAGCCGCGGGCCATGATGATCGACGGGCGGTCGCCGTCCAGGTAGGCGGTGCCGGCGAGGAAGCGGTCCACGCGGTTGCCGTAGTTGTCACCCCAGGACGAGACGGTGCCGCGGGCCGGCACGTAGTCGGTGGTGGCGAGCGCGGCGCCGTTCCGGCCGCTGAACACCGTCAGGTACTCGGGCCCGGCGAGGACGTAGCCGCTGGAGTTGCGGTGGTCGGCGCTCGAGCTGCCGATCACCTGGCCGGTGCCGGAGACGGTGCCGTCCGCCGTCTTCATGACCACCTCGGCCGAGCCGTCGCCGTCGTAGTCGAAGACCTGGAACTGGGTGTAGTGCGCGCCGGAGCGGATGTTGCGCCCCAGGTCGATGCGCCACAGGCGCTGTCCTGAGAGGGTGTAGCCGTCGATGATGGTGTTGCCGGTGTACCCCGACTGGGAGTTGTCCTTGGCGTTGGTGGGCTGCCACTTGAGGATGATCTCCAGCGTGCCGTCGCCGTCGAGATCGCCGACCGAGCCGTCGTTGGCCTCGTAGGTGTAGGCGACGCCGTCGGGCGTGGTCCCGCCGGCCGGGCGCTGGATCGGCACGTCGTAGTAGCCGGACCTGAACTGGATCGCGTGCGGCGAGAACGCCTGCTCGGTGCCGTTGACGACCGCCCGGACGCGGTAGTCGGCGCTGTTCGGGGCGCCGGAGTGGAAGTAGTTGGTGGCCCCGGTGATGTTGGAGGCGACCAGGGTGTCGCCGCGGTACAGGTTGAACGCGACGTTGTCCGGGTCGCTCGCCAGGAACCGCCAGCTGACCAGGTTGCCGCTGCCGGTGTAGACGCTGACCAGGCCGCGGTCCAGGTTCTCCAGCTGGGCGAGCGGCCGCACGTCGTCCTGGGCGGCGGCCTCGGCGGGCGCGGCGGTGGCGGCTGAGCCGCCGAGCCCGGTCGCGACGACGGCCGCGGTGGCCGCGACACAGAGCCAGCCTCGCAGCCTGCTCATCCGGCTCCGGCTCCGGCGCCGTGTGGCGCGGCGTTGCGCAGCAGACACGGTTCTCTCCTCGTGGGGTCGGGGGTGGCGATCGTGTGCGTCGAGCACTGCGAAGTCGCCACGAGGAGGCGAAAGGTTGCCGCGCCGGCCTTGCGGCCTACCGCCTCGCCGCGACCCCGGCCCGACGGGGCGGAGGCCGACGCCGGGGCACGACGGCCCCGGTCGGCACCGGATGGGGCGGAATGGCCAGAGGGCGGCCCGCAGCCCGGGAGGCCCCCCGGCACCACCGGCCGGCTCCCCGCTGCGCGGTCCCGGCATCGCCGGCCCTGGCCGAGGGCCGGAGGCCGGCGGGCCGGGGGCCGGCGGGCCGGGTGCCGGGGCCAGCCGACAGCCGGCGAGGCCGAACGGCGCAGCCGGGCGATGGCCCAGGGGCGACAGCCCGCCGCCGGCACGCCCAGCTCCGCCGGGGCCCGGCCTGGCCGGAGGCCCGGGGTGAGCCGGCGGAGCCGGTGAGACCACCGGGACGGCGGTGGTCCGGAGGGCCCGCGATCCCGGCGGGGCCCGGCCGCACTGACGTGGCGCGTAGGCGAGCGGCGGCCGAAGGGCGCCGGGTCCGGCCGCGCCGCTGGCGGCACCTGGCAAAGAACCGGGAAGCGCCAGCTTCGCCGAGGGGACGGGCGAGGCCCCGTTTCCGCCGGCGGAACGCTCGGCTTCGCCGGGGGCGAGAGCTGGGGCCCGGACGAGCCGGCGAAGCCGGCCGGCGGCGCTCGCAGCTCGCGGCGCAGCCAGTCGGGCCGAAGGCCAGCGGGGCGGCCCGCCCCGCCGGAGGTACCCGGCGGGGGCCGGGAAGCGCCAGCTTCGCCGGGGGTGCTGGGCGGGAGCCCGGGAGACGCCGGCGGAACGCCCGGCGCTCTGGGCCAGCCCGCGGGGCTGCTGGCCCGGCTTCGCCGGGGCGCCGCGCGGAGCGCGGAAGTAAGGGCTTGTGGGGGCACCTCCCAGCCGCCAGGCTGGGGGAGGGTGGGGAACCGTACCGGTGGCGGTCAGCGGCGGGTGGCGACGGCGAAGATGCGGCGGAAGGGGAAGATCGTGCCGTGCCGGGTGGGCGGGTAGGCGGTGCGGAGGGCCGTGCGGTAGTCGGTGAGGAAGGCTTCGCGGGCCTCGGGGTCGTCGGCGAGGGCGTCGAGGACGGGGCGGAGGCCGGTGCCCTTGATCCAGTCGAGGACGGGGTCGGGGCCGTGCAGGACGTGCAGGTAGGTCGTCTCCCAGACGTCCGCCGCGCAGCCGAGGGAGGCGAGGGTGGTGAAGTAGCCCTCGGGAGGCTGGACGATGTCGGCGTGGCGGAGGACGCCGGCGAGGCGGGCGCGCCAGCGGGGGCCCTCGCAGAGGGAGCGCAGCAGGACGTGGCTGGGGGCGGCGAAGTTGCCCGGGACCTGGAAGGCGAGGACGCCGCCCGGCGTGAGCGCGTCGATCCAGTCGCGGAAGCGGGCCACGTGGCCGGGGATCCACTGGAGGGCCGCGTTGGAGACGATCAGGTCGAAGGGCCCGTCCGGCGCCGGCCGCCAGGTCGCGAGGTCGGCCTCGGCGAAGTCGAGGCTGCCGCCGCCCGCGGTGGGGCCGGCGTGCTTGGCGGCCTCGGCCAGCATGGTGGGCGAGTTGTCGTAGCCGGTGACGCGGGCGGTGGGCCAGCGGTCGGTGAGGAGCAGGCTGGGGGCGCCGGGGCCGCAGCCGAGGTCGGCGACGCGCGGGTCGGCCGCCGGCAGCGGTGGCACGCGGGCCAGCAGGTCGATCAGCGGGCGGGCGCGGTGGCCGGCGTGCTTCTGGTACTGGCCGGGGTCCCAGTCGTGTGCCATGCGGGCCATACTGGCCGGGCAGATATCTCTACGTCAAGAAGCTTGATGTCGTGATGCTTCACGCCGTGAGACTTCATGTCGACAGAACAACTAGACTGATCGCATGGAGGACGAGGTTGATCGGCTGGTCGCGGCCTGGCGGCGCGAGCGTCCCGATCTCGACGTGGAGCCGCTGGAGGTGCTCAGCCGGGTCAGCAGACTGGCCCGCCACCTGGACCGGGCCCGGCGGCTGGCCTTCACCGAACACGAGCTCGAGCCCTGGGAGTTCGACGTCCTCACCGCGCTGCGCCGGGCCGGCGGCACCTACCAGCTCTCCCCCGGGCAGCTCCTCACCCAGACCCTGGTGACCTCGGGCACCATGACCAACCGGATCGACCGGCTCGCCAAGCGCGGCCTGGTCGAGCGGCAACCCGACCCGAACGACCGGCGGGGGGTGCTGGTCCGGCTGACGGAGGCCGGCAAGCGGCACGCGGACGCGGCGCTCGCCGGGCTGCTCGCCCAGGAGCGGGCGCTGCTCAGCGCGTTGAGCGCGGCCGAACGGCAGCAGCTCGCCGGGCTGCTGCGCGCTCTGACCGCGCCCTTCGACAACCTTCCGGCCTAGGGCCTGTCTTCCGGATCTTCGTGGGGCCGCGACGCCAGCTACGGCACCTCGCCGCGTTACCCCACGCCGCGGAGCGGCATGTCAGGCGC
>NZ_BAAGPR010000123.1:0-21820 GCF_054783955.1 Streptomyces mayteni
GACACCCCCACCCACAAACCGAAACCCCTGCCACCACGTCCAACGACCACCCCCCACAAAGGTCACGCATTCGACCAAAGAACACCCGTCTCCCACCAGAGACTTCACGAGTGCCAAGCCCAGGACACACACCAACACGCGCCAACACGCGCCAGAACACACTCACCCGCAGCCAACGGACAACAGCTCCCCGGCCCCCACTCCGCGAGTCGCGACGTGGCCAGCAACTCGCGCAGCTCACCGTGGCGGGCGCGCAGGCCCGCGTAACCATGCCCGCTGAAGCTGGCCTTGGTACGGCGAGCCAGCACGCTCTCCGGCACCAGCCCGCCCATCGCTGCTCGCAGTTGCGGCTTGGGCTGGCGTGCGGCGGTGCGCTCCCACGAGGGCGAGCCGAGCGTGGCGCGCACCACGCGGTTGTCGAGAAAGGGGGCGGAAACCCGCAGCCCCATACGGTCGGCCACCGCGAGGTACTGTGCGTGCCCGGCGCCGAACCAACGCAGTCCGCGCCAGTCCCGCCATCCGCCCGGTGGTTCGTCCCCCCTCACGGTCTCGGCCGCGCTCCGCAGCCGCTCGGCGAGGTGCCAGCGCACCTCGGGCAGCAGCCAGTCGGCCACCGCCGAGATCGTCACCCAGTCAAAGGAGCGGAAGAGGCCCCGCCCCCGGTCGCCGTCGTCCAACCGGCCTGCGGCGCACCACAGTCCGTCGGCGTACGACTGCCGGCCGAGCCGATGAACGGCCCGCCACAGCCGTTGCGCGCTCACCCGCCAAAGCCGGGCCCGCGCCAATGTCTCGCGGACGGAGGCCAGATGGCGACCGCTGGCAACCAGGTCCGCGAGGAACGCCGGTGAGGTGGACAGCACGGCGTCACCGCCATTGCCGGTCAGGTGGACCTCACTGTCCCGGCGCGCGGCGGGCATCAGATAGGCGCGCCGCCGAGCGAGGGTGAGCAGGTCGGACGTCGGGGCGTCGGTGGGTGGGACGGAGTTCAGAGACCCGTAGGGCAGGTCCGCGTCGCTCCCTGACACGAGATGACGCTCGATGGCGGGAGCGCCGCGCGCCGCCGTGCCCGCGTGGTGGAGGTCGTCGCCGTTGCCGAGCGCGGGGTGGGTGTAGGTGACGGCGAACACCGGGCGCCGAGCGGCGGCGAGCACCGCGACGGTGGTGGAGTCCAAGCCTCCGGAGAGATCAGCGGTGATCTGCCTGACCCCGCTCGTTCGGAGATCGACGGCCTCGACCAGCGCCTCGCGCAACTCCTCGGCGTCGGGCCGCGATGCCGCTTCCACCGCGTACGGCTCTGTCCGTGCACCGCGATCTCCCAGCACCAACGCGTGTCCCGGCGACAGCCGACGTACGCCTCGCCAGGCCGACCGCCCCTCGTTCAATTCCTCGACGAGTGGCACGACAAGGGACGCGCTCAGAAAGTCGGTGTCAATATCGCGATCACCGAGGGCGGCCAGGGCCCGGGCACTCGTAGCCCAGATCCAACCTCCGCCGTAGGCACGCCAGTAGACCGACCAGGTGCCGGCCAGGTCGTTCACCACCACGGTGCTTCCGGGGGCGGTGAACACCGTGAGATAGGACCCCGGCCAGTGGGTCACCCGCCCCCAGTCCCCTCGGCGCATGGCCGCCAACCCGGCCTCGAGATCCCTCCTGGAGGCCCCACACCACCCCACTACAGCCAACCGCGCCGCTCCGTCACGCACCGCGGCCACCCGGTGGGCACCGATCGCCCAGGCCCGCCCCTCAACCCGTCCGACGTCGACGCCGGACGGGTACGGACGTACGGGAGCCGACTCGAAGGGGTGCTCCCACCCCGCTACCCAACGCATGTTCACCTCCCAGCAGGAGAACGACCGTCACCCGCTCCTATGGACCCGGGTGACGATCTCGGCCGGTCATTCCTCGTCTTCGACGCCCTCGCCGATGTCCTCGTAGTACCGGTCCTCGTCCTGCGTGTCCTCGGCGACCGACCCCAGCGTCACGTCACGCACCGCCCCCAGGACCGTCACCTGGGGAGCCACATACGACATGTGGATCACCTCCGCCCAGAACGGTAGGCGACGAGGGTGGCGTGGTTCGCGCCCGATTCTCGAATATTCATCAACACCGGGATTCGCCTCGTCTCCGCGCGAGAATATTCGCGAATCACGGCACGCCAGCCGAAACAGAAACCGGCATCCTTGGGCCGGAGAGCCATCACACGAAGGGTGGTCCACGTATGGCACGAAGGCTCCGGTTGCTGGGCACGAACTCGGGGAACGACGGATGCCCGACCCCCTATGAGGACCTTGACACGGGCGAAGTCCTGGTCCAGGGCCACGAGGCCACGGATCCGGACGACATCGCCCAGCTTCGAAACGTCAGGGATGGCGAGGCGTTCGTCATCGTGCCCAGGGAGCTACTGGTGGACTTTTCCCCGAAGGAAACGGAACGGACACCGCAGATCATCGAGTTCGCCGATTTCGGCAACATGTTCAGGACCCTTGAGCACACCGCATGGCGACTGGAGTCTCGAAAGGTCTATCGGTCGGACGAAGAGACGGAAACCTACCGGCGCTTCGTGCGCGGTGAGGATCCCGGATACGACCTGGAGCACCCGTGGTGCGTCTCACGTCGCGAACAGGCGGCCCTCGGGAAACGCTTCGAGCGGGTCAGGACCGTCGACCGCCCACCGACCACCGACCACCGGGCAGCTCTACCTTCTCGACGGCGCTCGCCGCCAGAACTCCGTGGTCGGCGAGGACATCCGCAACCTGTGGCGTGACGAAGCGGACCACCTCCAGCTGCCCTCGGAGGACTTCTGGATCTTCGACTCCCGCGTCGTCGCCCTGCTCCACTTCGACGACGCCGACGACATCACGGGGGTTGAGCTGATCACCGAGCCACGGCGGGTCCTCCGTTACTGCCAGGTGCGGGACGCCGCCTGGCATCACGCCAGGCCGTACCAGAGCTTCGCGGCTGAGGTAGCTTCCCTTGGGTGACGACTGATTTCCAGCGGGCCAGGGTCGCGCTCGGCACCCGGCTGCGCGAACTTCGGTTGGAGGCCGGCCTCACCGGCCTCCAACTGGCGAGCCGCCTGGGCTGGCCTCAGTCCAAGGTCAGCAAGCTGGAGAACGGGAACCAGACGCCAGCGCTCGATGATCTACGTGCCTGGGCAGCGGGGACCGAGCGCCCCGAGGCGACGACGGAGCTGACGATCCGGCTTCGCAGCCTGGAGTCCAGGACCCGCTCCTGGCGACGTCAACTGGCTGCGGGCCACCGCCCCGTGCAGGAAACGATCAACGCCGAGCATGAGCGATCCACCGTTGTCCGTGCCTGGCAGAACGCGATGGTCGTCGGCATGCTGCAGACCCCCGAGTACGCGCGGAGCGTCTTCGCGGCTTATGCGGACCTGTACGATTCCGGTCGAGACCTGGACGAGGCTGTTCAAGCCCGCATACGCCGGCAGTCGCTCCTCAACCAGCCGGGTAAGCAATACCACTTCGTCATGTGGGAGGGCGCGCTTCGAGCCCAGATCTGTCCTCCTTCGGTCCTGGCGGCGCAACTGGAACGGCTGATGACGGTGACTGGCACGAACAACGTGCGCCTCGGCATCGTCCCGTTCGAGGCCCAACTCCCCCTGCCACCCACCAACGGATTCTGGATCCATGACGAACGGCTCGTCGTGGTCGAGGACTGGCACGCCGAGTTGTGGCTCGACGACGCCGAAAGCGTCGCTCTCTACGGCAGAGTCTGGGACCGGCTCAACCAGTCAGCACACTACGGTGAGGCTGCTTACCGCATCCTGCGCCGAGCCCACCGGGCTCTCGGCCCCTGACAACTTCCCGCCCGATTCGGAGGACAGCCTTGCCCGAGTTCGTGCCCCAGCGGGAAATCAACGAGTTCATCAACGACGGATTCACTCACACGGCCTGGCGTCTGGAAACCCGCACCGGATACGCATCCGATCAAGCGATGCCGTCGTACCAGGAGTTCCTGAACACCGGCGACACGGCCGGCGAGGTGGGCCACCCCTGGTTCGCGAACGTTCGACGGATGATCGCCGCCGGCAAGCGGTTCGAGCGGGTGCGCCTCGTCGATGACCCGCCGACGACCGGTCAGCGGTACCTGCTGGCATGCGCCCGCACCAACGTCGCCGCGGGCGAGGACATCCGCCTGCTGTGGCGGTGCGACGCGGAGTGCCTTGGGCTGAACGTGTCGGACTTCTGGCTCTTCGACTCTCGGGTCCTGGCGCGCTTCCACTTCGACGGGGACCGCACGATCGGAATGGAGCTGATCAACGATCCGGTCGAGGTGCTGCGCGCCTGCCAGCTGCGCGACGCGGCGTGGCATCACGCCAGCCCCTACGAGACGTTCCGGTCCGCGCTTCCCTGATCCCGGTACTCGTCGTAGCGAGCCCAGACCCACTTGGCCGGGCCGGGGCTGAGTTGGCAGCCGAGCGCGCCGGCCATCTCGCGCAGCAGCCAGAGGCCGCGGCCACCGGTGCTGGTCCAGTCGGGCTCGGTGATCGCGGGGAACGTGGCGCAGCGGTCCCTGACCATCAGGTACAGGGCAGCGTCTCGGGTGGCCATCGCCAGACGGCAGCGAGGATCGTCCACGTGCCGGGCCACGTTGCTCAGCAACTCAGTGGCGGCCAGCCGCACGGAGTCGACCGCACCCTCGCCGCCGCCCCACCGAGTGGCCACCTCCCCCACCTCGGCGCGCCAGCGCGCGAGTTCGCCGGGTGTCGCTTTCACATCCCAGGCGCATGCGCGGCGGTTGAGGACCACCGCCGGAACCAAGGGAACTGCCATTCGCCCTCCCAACTCACGGGCCACGCGACGTGGAGTCACGCTGCGACCGCTCTCCGTCAGCTGCTCCAGGCTGAAGCAGCGGCTCCAGTTCCGCAAGGCACGATGGCGCAAGTCTGCGATTTCATATCCCATGAACAGTAGAGCGATATAGCGCCGCGCTGCCCTGTGCCGGTACAACGGATCGAAGGAAGCACCCTTCCACGAGGGAGATTTGTCATGGGGCAACCAGTAACCACCGTTCGCAGGATGCGCCTGGGCATGGAGCTTCGCCGGCTCCGGGAGCGTTCGGCCAAGTCGCAGCTGGAAGCAGCAGACCTCATCGACTCAAGCGATGCCAAAATCAGCCGGGTTGAGGCGGGCAAGACCGGTCTGACCAGGCTGGAGTTGGTGGCGCTACTCGACCTCTACGAGGTCACGGACGAGAAACTGCGGGATGGGCTCGTCGAGCTCAACCGCAACAGCCGCAAGCGCGGGTGGTGGCAGCAGCAGAGGGATGTACTGACACCGAGGCTCCAGGAGTTGATCGAGCTGGAGTCGACTGCCTGCCAGATCTTCGAGTACGAGGCACTGGTGATTCCTGGGCTCTTCCAGACGGAGTCCTATGCTCGCGCCATCATCGGTGGATTTCCGTCACCGCGCGGCCCGCTGGTGGACCAGGCCGTTCAGATCCGGCTGGAGCGTCAGAAACTTCTCCAACGCGAGGAGGCTCCTCGGATCTTCTGCGTCTTGGATGAGGCAGCTCTGCACCGTGAGGTGGGTGGCCCTGGAGTGATGGCCAACCAGTTGAGAAGGCTGGTCGATCTCAACAACCCGCCGCATCTGACCTTCCAGGTCGTCCCGTACGCGCACGGCGCCCATGCGGGAACGGACGGACCGTTCCGGCTCTTCTCATACCCGACGCCCGCGGATATGGACATCGCCTTCCTGGAGCAGAAGGATAGTAGGGTCTTCATCGAGGAAGCAGCCGATGTGGCGCCCTACCGAATCGCGGCAGAGCACCTGCGCACCCAGGCGCTGTCCTCGCCCGAATCGATGAGCCTGATCTCCGCCCTCGCTGCGGAGTTGGACAGTCAGTAGAGGACGACGATGCGACACGGTCTGCCGGCGGACAACTGGCGCAAGTCGAGCTACTCCAACGCCGGGAGCGGGAACTGCGTGGAAACGCAGCTCACGCACGATGGTCTCGTAGCCGTAGGTGACAGCAAGGACCGCACGCGCGGAGCGTTCCTCTTCCCCGCCGCCGAGTGGGGCGCCTTCATCGCTCGAGTCAAGAGCTCAACGGCGGCGGAGTGAACGGCCGATGGTCGGGGAGAGTGCGCCGCGAGGCACCCTGCCGGCTGACATGTGGCGCAAGTCGAGCTACAGCAGCAGCGACGCGGGCGAGTGCCTGGAGACCCAGTGCACGCATGACGCCCTGGTGGCCGTAGGCGACAGCAAGGACCGGTCGCGTGGGGCGTTGGTCTTCTCCCCCGCCGGATGGAGCACGTTCGTGGCGGGGATCAGGCACGCGACGCTGTCGCGTTGACCGCCGGCGCGTACCCGCCTCCGGCGGCAGGCGGCGCCCCGTCGAGAGACCGGCTCACGCCCTCGACAGCTGGAAGTCGATGACGCGCAGCGGCGACGGCGTGGTGCCGGTGGATCGCTCCTGGTAGAGGACGGAGAGCACGCCGTCGACCGGGACGCGGGTGGAGTCGACGACGACCTCGCCGAAGGCGTTGAGGGACGAGCCGGCCGCGGTGCCGTCGTAGAGGAGGGTCCAGTCGGTCCAGCCGCTGGCGGCCGACGCGGCGGCGATCCGCAGGTACGGCATGACCACGTACGCGTTGTCGAACGCGTCGAGCACCAGTTGCGAGCGCTGGCTGGATCGCATCGGCACCGGGATCTCCCGCTTCCGCCAGGCGCCGGTGGCGTCCTGGTGGACGTGGAAGTTGTAGCCGTTGGCGACGCGGCCGGCGACGTAGTCCGGGACGCACTGGCCGAAGCGGCCTGGGACGTACGAGATGAGCGCGTGTGGGCGGCCGGCCGAGTCGACGGCCTGGGACTCCTGGTTCATCAGCGCGTGGTCGGGGCTCAGTGGATCGACCACGAGCCCTGGGGAGTTGACGGAGACCAGGGTGGAGCCCGTGGTGCCGACGGTCGTGCCGGCGGCGTTGTTCCAGGTGCGGCCGGCGTCGGAGCTGCGCAGGTAGACGGTGTCGTGGTTGGTGAGGTTGGCGCCGCAGGTCACGGCGGTGGACTGCTCGCGCCAGGTGCCGAACACGTGCAGCCGGCCGTCGCGGCCGTAGTCGAGGCCGTGGAGGTAGAGGTTGCGGGCGTTGCTGGTGCCGTGGGCGGTGGTGTAGGCGCCGGTGGCGCTCGACCAGGCGCCGAGGTTGGTCCAGCGGGTGCCGTCGTACTCGGCGAGCGCGGCCTGGCCGTTGCCCGAGTAGCCGGTGCGGTAGCTGAGTTGGAGCCGGCCGGCAGGTGAGACGAGGAGCTGCGGGTAGGTGAAGGTACTGGTGAGGGCGGTGCCGTCCATGCTGGTCTGGACGGGGCCGAAGCGGTCGGCGCGCCAGGGGTGGGAGCCCGGCGACGTGGCCAGCCCGGCGACCGACTTGACGTAGAAGTAGCCGCTGCTGTGCGAGTCGAGCACGAGGTGGAGCCGGCCGTCCGCCGGGGAGACGCCGACCGAGATGACGTTGTGCGAGTCGTTCACGGTGAGGGCGTGGCCGACGGTGGTCCGCGACCAGCTGGTGGCGGAGAGGGGGCGGCGGGCGATGGTGGCCTGCCGGTCGCCGGCGTACCAGACGGCGTACTGGTGGCCGTTGTGGGTGAGCAGGCCGTGTTTCTGGAAGGCGTTGTTGTTGACCAGGCCGTCGAAGGAAACGAAGTAGAGCGCGGTGGCGTCGAGCAGGGTGCTGCCGCGCACGGTGGCCGAGGGGCCGGCCGCCGCGGCGGCGCTGGCGTGGCCGGCGGCGAGCCCGGCCAGGGCCGCGGCGCCGAGGGCCGACTGGATGACGCTTCTGCGGTCGGGGGTGCGGGACATCGGTCGCTCCCTGGGATCGGGCGGGGATCGGGCCGGTCTGAATGGATTCAACTCCCGCCTGCCCAACCGGTCAACGGCCCCACCGCCACGGGCTCGCCGACCCCGGAACCTGGCCGGAAACCGGGCCCCCTGTGTTCGGAAACGCGTTCGCGTCGCCGCGCGTTCCACAAGATCGAGGCAGCGTCGCACTCTCATCCGAAAGGCTCCCCATGACCTCCGCACCCCCCACTCTGCGCATCACCCGTCTCGGCGGCCGGATCGGCGCCGTCGTCGAGGGCGTCAGGATCGACGGCGAGTTGGCGCCGTCGATCGTGGCCGAGATCCGAGCCGCCGCGCTCGCCCACAAGGTGGTCTTCTTCCGGGACCAGGAACATCTGGACGAGGAACGGCACGAGGCGTTCGGGCGGCTCTTCGGGCCGCTGTTCGCGCACCCCACCGTCCCGGCGGCCGACGGGCGTTACGCGTTCCCCGTCGACTCCGAGCACGGCGACCGCGCCAACCGCTGGCACACGGACGTCACCTTCGTGCCCGACTACCCGGCGTTCTCCGTCCTGCGGGCCATCACCATCCCGCCCTACGGCGGCAACACCGTCTGGGCCAACACGGCCACGGCCTACGCCGCGCTGCCCGAGCCGCTGCGCGCCCTCGCCGACGGGCTGCGGGCCATCCACACCAACGAGTTCGACTACGCCGCCGTGCGGCCCGAGGCCGACGCCGCCCAACTCGCCAGGTTCCGCGAGGTGTTCGCGGCCATCAGGTTCCGCACCGAGCACCCGGTGGTCCGGGTGCACCCGGAGACCGGCGAACGCAGCCTGGTGCTCGGCAACTTCGTCCAGCGCTTCGCCGGGATCCGGGCCCGCGACTCGCAGTTGCTGTTCGAGCTGTTCCAGGGGCACATCGAGCGCCCGGAGAACACGGTGCGCTGGCAGTGGCGCGCGGGCGACGTGGCCATGTGGGACAACCGCGCCACCCAGCACTACGCGGTCGACGACTCCGACGGCCACCATCGCTCGCTCCGCCGGATCACCGTGGCCGGCGAGGTGCCGGTGGCGCCGGACGGCGGCGAGAGCCGGCTGCTCGAACCGGCCACGGTGCCGGGGCGCTGAGCGCGGGCCCGCGCCGCCAGCTAGCGCGGGCCGCGCTGCCTGGCCGGCGAGGCCAGCAACTCGCCGGTGGCCGTCCAGTCGATGATCTGGACGGCCGCGCCGGCCGCCTCCAGCCCCCGGCAGTCGTGGTGGTGGCGGCGCTCGATCTCGTCGAGCCGCAGCTGGCCGGCGAAGGCCGGGTTCGCCAACTGCCGCCGGGCGAACGCCCACAGCCGGGGGTGCGCCGCGATCCTGTGCACCGCCTCCGCGTCGAGATGCCAGCGGTGCACCGTGTCCAACTGCACCAGCGTGACCCACAGGTGTACGTCCGCGGCGGTCAGCGCGTCGCCCAGCAGGTGGGGCCCCGCCGCCAGCCGCTCCTCGACGGTGCCCAGCGCGCCCAGCAGGGTGGCCAGCGCGGCCGCCCGCCCGGCCGGATCGCCGCCGGCCTGGCCGGCGCGCTGCGCGGCCGCGTTGATGTCCTGCCCGAAGAGCCGGTCGAGCGCCCTTGTCTCGTCCTCGGCGCCGGCCGGATACAGCTCGGGCGCGGCCGGGCCGCCGAAGCGCAGCGCCAGGTCGCGCAGGATGTCGCCGGTGTGGTTGCTGACCACCCGGCCGGTCCACCGGTCGGCGAGCACCGGGGCCTTGGCCGGCCCCGGGTAGCGGTAGGCGGTCGCCTCGTAGGGCTCGCGCAGCGCCGCGTAGCCGGCGCCCGGCGCGTCGGGCACGGGCGGCAGCAGGGTGCGGGAGATCCGGCCTTCGAGGCCGAGCAGGGCGTGGGTGACGGCGATCCGCAGACAGCCGGGACAGGACAGCGCGAGATACAGGTGGTAGCGGTGGGCGGCCGGGTAGTAGCCGTGGTCGGCGTCGGGGCCGATCCGGCCCCTGATGGACGAGGCGGGTGTACAGGCGGGCAGCGACGGCGTCGTGGACATGCGTCTCCCTCGCGGGCTCGGACGGGAACGGGCGGTGAACGGGGAGGTGAAGGGGGGAGGGGGGTGCGCACGAGACGGTGCACGCGGGCAGGCCGGAGCGACGGTCCGCGGGCGGGAGGCCGCGAACCGCCTCAGCGGTCTTGGTAGGCGCTGCAGACCCGCAGCAGGTCGATGTGGCGGCGCGAGGTCAGCAGCCAGCGGGGCGGGGCGGACGGCAGGGGGCAGGGACAGTCGGCCGTCGGCCCTCCGTCACCCATCACACCCCGCCGTCCCCAGTCCGGTCAGCTCGGCCGCCGACGCGGCCGGCTGCTCAGCCGGCCGCAGCGGCCGGCGCGCGCGAGGCCGCCAGCTCCGCGTCGCGCCTGGCCACCTCCTCGCGGACGAGGGGGATGACGTGGCGCCCGAAGTCGATGGCGTCGCCCAACAGGTCGTAGCCCCGCGCCGAGATGATGTCCACTCCCAGGTCGTAGTAATCCAGCAGCGCGGCCGCGACCGTCTCCGGAGTGCCGACCAGGGCGTTGGAGTTGCCCGCGCCGCCGGTGGCGGCGGCGGTCGGGGTCCAGAGCGCGCGGTCGAACCGCTCGCCGCGCTCGGCGATGGCGATCAGCCGCTGGGAGCCGGTGTTCTCGGGCGCCGGCCGGTCGACGCCGGCCCGCCTGGCCCGGATGGCGCCGACCGTGCGGTGGGCCTTCTCCCAGGCGAGCTCCTCGGTCGGCGCGATGATCGGGCGGAACGCGACCTGGATGCGCGGCACTTCGCGCCGCCCGGCGGCCGCGGCCGCGGCCCGTACCGCCTCGATCTGCTGGGCGGTCTCGGCCAGTGGCTCGCCCCACAGGCAGTAGATGTCGGCCTCGGCGCCGCCGGTCGCCAGGGCCGCGGGCGACGAGCCGCCGAACGACACGTCGGGCCTCGGCTGTTGGACCGGGAAGACGTCGCTCACGTAGTCGTGGAAGGCGTAGTGCTCGCCCTCGTGGTCGAAGGGCTCGTGGCTGGTCCAGATCCGCTTGACGAGCTGGATGTACTCGCGGGTGCGGGCGTAGCGCTGGTCCTTGGTGAGGGTGTCGCCCTCGCGGCGCTGCTCGTGGTCGTTGCCGCCGGTGATGAAGTGGACGGTGAGCCGGCCGCCGCTGAGCTGGTCGAGGGTGGCGAAGGTGCGGGCGGCGAAGGTGGGTTGGGAGACGTTGGGGCGGTGGGCGAGCAGGATGTTCAGCCGGTCGAGCCTGGCGGCGAGGAACGCGGCGCCGGTCGCGGGGTCGGGTGATCCCGAGCCGTAGGCGAACAGCACGCGGTCCCAGCCGTGGTCCTCGTGGGCGCGGGCGAGGCGGAGCGTGTAGTCAGGGTCGAACGCGGCACCGGAGCGGGGGGTGGTCTCCGAGCCGTCGTGGGTGGCGGCGATACCGAGGAATTCCACGGGCATGGCGATGAGGCCCTTCGATGGCGGGGTGATGCCGTCAGGCGGCGAGGCGAAGGCGGGTGGCCGGGGTGGGCGCGCACGTCGGTGGCCACGGCGGCGCCGGGGCGGCGCCTGGGTGGCCACGGCGGCGCCTGGGTGGCGGTCACGCGGCGGAGGACAGCCGTGCGGGAACGGCCGGGAGGGGGTGAGCCGGGCGCGCCCGCGTCAGGGGCGGCGACACGCGGCGGACCACACGCGACCGAAGTCGATGTGGTCGCGGGTGACCAGACGCCGCTCGCCGCTCATGTTCCCAGTGGAACAGCGGCCGGCTGGCCCGTCAACCGGGGGGTCGGCATGCGGACCGGCTCGACACCGGTCGTCCGAAAGGTTTTCAGCCGGCCGCCGGTCCGGGCCCTCGCGGGACGTGGCGCCAACCGTCCTTCGCCGCGGGGCGATCGCGTCGCGAACCAAGTATTGACCTGGGCATGACGCCTCGTTAGCTTCATCCGAGATCTCGGCCCGTTCCTTCCGGAACTCCGCCGATAATTTTCGCCACCCCCCGCCTGGAGATGGATCATGACGAGCCGTCGCGCCTTCCTCGGTCTCCTCCCCCTGACGGTCGCGGCCGCCGGCACCGCGCCCACGGTCGCCGCGGCCGACCCCGCGTCCAACGCCTCCGCCGCGCCCGCGAACACGGCCGAGCGGCGCGGTACCTTCGTCTCCACCGCCTGGCGACCCGGCAGCCTGCCCCTGGTCGCGGACGGCAGAACCATCCCGATCCTGGTGAGCTCGGCCGACCACCCTGGCGTGCTGCGGGCCGTCCAGGACCTGCGGTCCGACATCGAACGGGCCACCGGCAGCGCCCCCGACATCAGCCACGACCGCGCGCCGGCCAGGCACGACGACCTCGTCATCGTCGGCACCATCGGCCGCAGCCCGCTCGTCGACCAGCTGGTCGCGGCCGGCAAGCTCGACGTCACCGGGATCGCCGGCAGGTGGGAGACCACCCGCGAACAGCTGGTGCTCAACCCGCTGCCCGGGGTGCGCCGGGCCTTCGTGATCGCCGGCAGCGACCAGCGCGGCACCATCTACGGCCTCTACGAGACCTCGCGCCAGCTCGGCGTCTCCCCCTGGCACTGGTGGGCCGACGTGCCGGTGCCCCGCCACGAGCGGGTCCACCTGCTCCCCGGCCGCTTCACCCAGGGCACCCCGGCCGTGCGCTACCGGGGCTTCTTCATCAACGACGAGAACCCGGCGCTCGGCACCTGGGCCCCGGCCTTCTTCGGCCCGGGACACGCCCCCGACTTCCCCAACGGCTTCAACAGCGCCTTCTACGCCCGGGTGTTCGAGCTGATGCTGCGGCTGCGCGCCAACTACCTGTGGCCGGCCGTCTGGGGTCGCGCCTTCGCCGAGGACGACCCGGCCAACCACGCCACCGCCAAGGAGTACGGCATCGTCATGGGCACCTCCCACGAGGCCCCGATGATGCGCGGCATCGAGGAGTGGAACCGGCACGCGGTGCCCGCTCGGCGCGACGCGGCCGGCGAGATCGTCACGCCGGGGCACGACCCGTACGGCGGCACCGGCGAGTGGAGCTTCCGCCGCAACGGCGAGGCCATCAGGCGCTACTGGGCGGACGGCGTGCGGCGCATGGTGGACGAGGACTTCGAGGGCGTCGTCACGCTCGGCATGCGCGGCAACGGGGACGTCAGCCTCCCGGACGGGGACGGCATCGAGCTGATGGAGTCCATCCTGGCCGCCCAGCGCCGGATCCTGGCCGAGACGACGGGCGCGGCCGACGTCACCGCCATCCCCCAGGTGCAGACCCTCTACAAGGAGGTCCAGCGCTACTGGGACCAGGGGCTGCGCCCGCCGGACGACGTCACCGTCGTGTTCTGCGACGACAACTGGGGCAACATGCGGAAGGTCCCCGACCCCCGGCTGCCGGAGCGCGCCGGCGGCTACGGCCTCTACTACCACTTCGACTACGTGGGCGGCGGCCGCAACTACAAGTGGGTCGACACCATCAACCTGGCGTCCACCTGGGAGCAGTTGCACCTGTCGTACCGCTACGGCATCGACCGGCTCTGGGTGGTGAACGTCGGCGACCTCAAGGCGGAGGAGCTGCCCTTGCAGTTCTTCCTCGACTACGCCTGGGACCCGGAGCGTTGGCCGATCGAGCGGCTCGGCGAGTGGGAACGCCAGTACGCGGAACAGAGCTTCGGCCGCGAGCACGCCGAGGCCATCGCCGGGGTGCTGCACGACTACGGCGTCCTCCAGGCCCGCCGCAAGCCGGAGTTGCTCAACCGGCGGATCACGGTCGACCCGACGAGGGACCCGGCCACCGACCCCGCGGCGATCGGCTACGACGACCAGGCCACCCCGTTCAGCCTCACCGACTACCGGGAGCTGGAGCGGGTCACCGCCGAGTGGGAGGAGCTGGACGCCAGGGCGCAGCGGATCGGCGAGGCGCTGCCCGACGAACACCACGACGCCTACTACCAGTTGGTGCAGTACCAGGTGGAGGCCACCGCCAACCTGTACGCGCTGCGGTCCGCCGAGTTCACCAACCTGCACTACGCGCGACAGGGCCGGGCGGCCGCCAACCAGCTCGCCGACGACACGGACGCCAGGTTCGCCGACGACCAGGCGATGTCGGACTACTACAACAACACGCTGCGGGACGGGAAGTGGACCGGCTTCCAGACGCAGCCGAAGATCGGCTACGGCGACGTCGCCCGCTACGGACCCGACGCGCCCTGGCAGCAGCCGCAGACACCGAACCACGAGGCACTGCCGGACGAGGTGTTCCCGCCGGTCCGCCGGATCGAGCCGGCGGCCGGCGCGGAGCTCGGCGTGGCCGTCGACGGCTCGGCCGAGTGGTGGCCGAACGCCTCGACGCCGGCGGTGCTGCCCGAGTTCAGCCCCTACCAGTCCCAACCGGCCCAGTACGTCGAGGTGTTCAACCGCGGGCGGGAGCCGTTCGAGTACCGGATCGAAGCCGGGGTGCCGTGGCTGCGGGTCTCACCGGCCGCCGGCACCGTGCGGAGCCAGGTGCGGGCCGAGGTCACGGTCGACTTCGCCGCCGCGCCGCTCGGCACCAGACGGGTGCCGCTGGTCGTCACCGGCCCGGGCGACGCCCGCGTCGAGGTCACGGCGGTGGTGAACAACCCCGGGGTGCCGCTGCGCCGGCTCACCGGCTTCGTCGAGGCCAACGGCTATGTCTCCGTCGAGGCCGGGCACTTCGACCGGGCGGTGGGGCGCGCCGGGGTCCGCTGGCAGCGCGTCCAGGACCTCGGCCGCACCGGCGACGGCATGACGCCGTTCCCGGTCACGGCCCCCCGCCAGACCCCGGGCGGCCACGGCCCACGTCTCGAGTACGACCTGACGCTGTTCACCACGGGCCGGGTGCGGGTGCTCGCCTGTCTCTCGCCGCGCAACAACGTGCTGCCGACGGACGGCCTGAGCTACGCCGTCTCGTTCGACGACGACGTGCCCCGGCGGGTGAACGTCAAGGCGGTCAGCGGCGCCGACGACACGTCGATGAACCGGCAGTGGGAGCACGGCACGTCGGACAACGTGCGGATCACCACGACCGAGCACCGGATCGCCGAGCCGGGGCGGCACGTGCTGCGGTTCTGGATGGTGGACCCGACCGTGGTGCTGCAGAAGCTGGTGGTGGACACCGGCGGCCTGCGGCCCAGCTACCTCGGCCCGCCCGAGAGCCGGCGCGCCGACGGCTGAGGCCGACCGCCGGCGAATCGTCTACGGTACTCCGTACACGATCTCGTGCCTCCGGGGCGCTTTCCGCCGCGCCCCGGGGCATGATGAACCCATGGGACGAGTCACCGAACGCCGCCGCGTCGTCCGGATCAGGGACGGCGCCGTCAGCCAGCGGGCCGACACCCTGGTGGGTGAGGAGCCCCTGGAGATCCGCCTCAACGGCCTGGCCATCGCCATCACCATGCGCACCCCGGGCGACGACTTCGCGCTGGCCGCCGGATTCCTGGTCAGCGAGGGGGTGTTGGCCCGCCCCGAGGAGCTGGCCCGGATCACCTACTGCGCCGGCGCCCAGGGCCCGGACGGCAGCGGCAACACCTACAACGTGCTGGACGTGCGGCTGGCGGACGGCGTCCCGCTGCCGGACATCTCGCTGGAGCGGAACGTCTACACGACCTCGTCGTGCGGCGTCTGCGGCAAGGCCAGCCTGGACGCGGTGCGGACGACGGCCCGTTGGCCGCTCCCCCTGGCGGGCGGCCCGCGCCTCGACCCCGCGCTGCTGTCCGAACTCCCCGACCGGCTGCGCGCCGCGCAGCGCGTCTTCGACCGCACCGGCGGCCTGCACGCGGCCGCCCTGTTCGCGGCCGACGGCCGGCTCCTCGACGTCCGCGAGGACGTGGGCCGCCACAACGCCGTCGACAAGGTCGTCGGCCGGGCCCTGGAACGGGGCGACCTGCCGCTCGACGACACCATCCTCCTGGTCTCCGGCCGCGCCTCGTTCGAACTGGTCCAGAAGGCCGTGATGGCCGGCATCCCCGCCCTCGCCGCCGTCTCGGCCCCCTCCTCCCTGGCCGTCGACCTGGCCGACGAGTCCGGCCTCACGCTGATCGGCTTCCTCCGCGGCACATCGATGAACATCTACGCCGGCGCGAACCGCGTCGCCCTGTCGGTCCCCGCCACGCCCTGAGCCCCCGGCGGGCCGCCCGGCGTCGCGGACTTGGCCTGCGCCCGGCTGTGTCCCGAGGCTCAGGCGCGAGACCATTCATGGATGGCTGATCGAGTGAGGCCCGTGGCGCCGCCGCGGGCGTCCGCGCAGGGCGGGTGGGTTTCCGTGTCGACCGACGGCCTGCCCGCCGGCGACCGCTTCGACTGGTGGGGGCAGTTGATGCGGGAGGACGTCATGGCAGTGACGATGGCCAGCGAACGCCCCGCGCGCTTCCGCGGGGGAACCGGCAGCATCGTCCTCCCGCCCACGAGCGTTTCCGCACTGTACCTCTCGTCGTGCTCGGCCACCAGGACACGCGCGCACATCCGTGGCCACGACCCGGAGGACTACTACCTGTTCGCGGTCCGCGCCGGCCGCATCGGGCTTGAGCAGAACCGCACCACCTCCTGGCTCGGCGTCGGCGAGCTGGGCCTGTACTCCACCTCCCGACCGCTGCGGGCCGACTTCCGCGGGGGCGGCCGCCCGGTCCGGGTGGAGATGATCCGGCTGCCCAGGGCGCTGCTCCCGCTGCCCTTCGACACGGTGGACCGGCTGCTCGCCGAGCGCCTGTCCGCCAGAACCACGTCGGGCGCGCTGCTGGCCCAGTACCTGTCCACGCTCCTGAAACAGGCGCGGGAGTCAGGACCGGCCGAACTGTCCAGGCTGGGCTCCGTCACCGTCGACCTGGCGGTGACGCTCCTCGCCGGCCGGCTGGAGGTCGCCGACGCCGTCCCGCCGGAGAGCCACCGGCAGGCGCTGCTGGCCCGGATCGACGCCTTCATCGAGCGCAACCTCCACGACGCCGACCTGCGGCCGGCCGACCTCGCCGCGCACCACCACATCTCCGTGCGGACGCTGCACGAACTGTTCAGGGAACGGCCGGAGACGGTCGCCGCGACGATCCGCCGGCGCCGGCTGGAACACTGCCGGGCCGATCTCGCCGATCCACGGCTGCGGCACAGGACGATCGGGGAGATCGCCCTGCGGTGGGGGTTCCGCCACCCGGCGGACTTCAGCCGGTCCTTCCGCGCCGCCTACGGCGCACCGCCGGGTGAACTCCGACATGAGGCGCTGCGCGGTCTGCCGGACGCGCGGCGGGCGCGCCGAGCGGGCGCGCCGAGCGACAAGGAACCGCGCACGCACTGCTGATTCGCCGCCGACGGCGCGGTGCCATGATGCGAGGCAACGGGGCGGTCGACGCCCCGACCGCGACCGCGAGTCACGTCACAGGCTGACGGGGGTGGGCCGAGGCTCGGCGTCTCGGCCGGTTGGGGGTGGTTCCGTGAGCGACTGGGACGCGTACGAACGGGGGCGGCGTGACGAGCGCGAGCGGATCCGCAGAGCGATCGACGGCGACGAGCCGAGCTGCCTCGGCTATCTCGTCCTCGCTGTGATCATTTACGCGATCGTCAAGGCCTGCTCCGGCTAGGGCGCGCCACGCCCCGCACGGGCCCCTGAGGTGCGAGTCGCCGGCTCGCGGGCGGCCGCCGTCGGGTGCGGAACCTTCTGAGCGGGCGCCGGCTGGCTCGACCTCGCCCATCGTCGGGCGAGGAACGCGCAGACGAGCAGCTGCAGTTGGTGGAACATCATCAGCGGCAGCACCGCCATCGCCGCCTGCCCCTGGAAGATCACGCCCGCCATCGGCAGCCCGGCGGCGAGGGACTTCTTGGAGCCGGCGAAGACGATCGCCACCCGGTCGTCGCGCGCGAAGCCGAGCCGGCGGGAGCCGTAGAAGGTCAGCAGCAGCATCACGGCGAGCAGCACCACCAGGACGCCGAACAGCGCCAGCAGCCGGCGCCAGCTGACCTCGCCCCAGACGCCCTCGGTCACCCCCTCGCTGAACGCCGCGTAGACGACGATCAGCACCGAGCCGCGGTCGACCACCGAGAGCGCGCGGCGGTGGCGCTTCACGAAGCCGCCGATCCAGCGGCGCAGCAGTTGCCCGAGGACGAACGGCAGCAGCAGCTGGCCGCCGATGGTGAGGAGCGTGTCGGCCGAGAAGCCACCGCTCGCGCCGATCAGGCCGGCGGCGAGCAGCGGGGTCACGAAGACGCCGAGCAGGCTGGAGAAGGAGCCGGCCGCGATGGCGCCGGCGACGTTGCCCCTGGCGATGGAGGTGAAGGCAATGGAGGACTGCACCGTGGACGGCACCAGGCACAGGAACAGCAGCCCGGGGTAGAGCGGATCGCTGACCAACCAGGGCACCAGGCCGCGGGTGGCCAGGCCGAGGAGGGGGAAGACGACGAAGGTGCAGGTGATGATCGTGAGGTGCAGCCGCCAGTGGCGCAGCCCGTCCATGGTCTCGCTGGTGGAGAGTCGCGCGCCGTAGAGGAAGAAGAGGAGGCCGATGAAGCCCGCGGTGGCGGCGTCCACGCCGTCCGCGGCCCGGCCGCTGGCGGGGAACAGGGCGGCGAGCCCGACCGTGGCCAGCAGGAGCACGATGAAGGGGTCGATCAACCGGGCCAGTCTGCGCACGTTCGCCATTCTCTCTCCCGGGCCCCGCGTGCCGCCGCGGAGGTCCGTTCGTAGACGATATCCGAGCGACGTCTACCGGATATTGCAGACCGGTTACCACTGGCCAGGGCGCTGGTCGGCGCCGGCTCACCTCGCGGTGAGGTGTTCGTCACCACCTGGCGTGGACTGGACCAGCGTCCGGGGCGCCCGGTTCGGCGGCGCCCCGGACACGTTCGACGGGAACCGATCCGTCGAGCCGCTGGTCGGTCGAGCCGCCGGTTCAGTCGAGGAACGCGGTGGCCTCGATCTCGACCAGGTGCTCGGGCACGTCGAGCGCGGTGACGCCGACCACCGTGATCGGCGGCACCGGCGTGACCTCGAGCTTCGCCGCGGCCCGTGCCGCCCCCTCCAGGAACTGCGGCAGCTTGTCGGGGGTCAGGTCGACCACGTAGACGTTCAGCTTCGCCACGTCGTCGAAGGTCGCGCCGGCCGCGGCGAGCGCGAGGGCGACGTTGAGGTAGCACCGCTCGACCTGGGCGACCAGGTCGCCCTCGCCGATCGGCGCCTGGTTCTCGTCCCAGGACACCTGCCCGGAGACGAAGACCATCTTCGAGCCGCTCGCGACCGACACCTGCCGGTAGAGGTCGATCTTCGGCAGTCCTTCGGGATTCAGCAGGGTGATGGCCATAACGCTCGTCTCCTCGTCATGAGCCGCGCCCCGGGGGCGCGCTCTCTTGTGGTTCCCCGGAAACCGTAAGAGAGTGTGCTCTGACGTGGAAGAACGCACTTTTCAGTGACTGGGGAACCCGATGGTGACCAAGCAGTTCAAGGGCACGGCGGTCGACGAGGCGGATCTGCGGCGGGCGGACTCGCTGGCCCGGGAGATCTTCTCGGACGTCGCCAACAAGTGGGCCCTCCTGATCATCGAGACGCTCGGCGAGCGCACCCTCCGCTTCAGCGAGCTGCGGAACGAGGTCGAGGGCATCAGCCACAAGATGCTCACCCAGAACCTGCGGATGCTGGAGCGCAACGGCCTGGTCGAGCGCACGGTGTACCCGACCGTGCCGCCGCGGGTCGAGTACACCCTCACCGTGTCGGGCCAGGGCCTGCGGAAGACGGTCGACGCGATGTGCGAGTGGACCCACCGGTACTTCGCCGACATCGAGTCGTCCCGCCGCCGCTTCGACGACTGACCGCCGCTCACCCGGGCACGGTGGTCCTCGCCCGCCGCGCCCGTACCGCGCCCCGCACCCGGTTCCCGACGGTGAGGGCGAGCGCCACGGCGAGCAGCAGGTAGAGGGTGACGGCGATGCCGCTGTCGAGGAGGACGCCGACGTCGCCCTCGCTCACCGCGAGGGCGCGCCGCAGCTCGGTCTCGGCGAGCGGGCCCAGGATGACCGCGATCAGCACCGGGGCGAGCGGCAGCTGGAAGCGCCGCATCAGCAGGCCGAGCAGGCCGATGCCGAGCAGCAGGAGCAGGTCGAAGGCGGAGGCCGAGGTGGCGTAGATCCCCAGGCCGCAGAAGACCGTGATGCCGGCGTAGAGGTACTGCCTGGGCACCAGCAGCAGCTTGGCCCACATCGGGGCGAAGGGCAGGTTGATCACCAGCAGCACGACCATGGCGATGAACAGCGAGGCGAGCAGGGTCCACACCAGTTCGCCGTTCCGCTCGAAGAGCAGCGGGCCCGGCTGCATCCCGTACTGCTGGAACGCGGCCAGCATGATCGCCGCGGTGGCGGAGGTGGGCAGGCCGAGCGCGAGCAGGGCGCCCATGGCGCTGCCGGCGGTGGCGTTGCCCGCCGCCTCGGGTCCCGCGACGCCCTGGATGGCGCCCTTGCCGAACATCGGCTCGCGCCGGCGGCGGTCGAGCCGCCGCTCGGTCGCGTAGGAGAGGAAGGTCGGCACCTCGGAGCCGCCGACCGGGACGACGCCGAACGGCACGCCGAAGCCGGCGCCGCGCAGCCAGGCCGGCCAGGCGCGGCGCACGTCGCCGCGGGAGAGCCAGGGCCGGCCGGAGAACGCCACTCTCCCCCGGCTAACGCCGGGAGGTGCCCCCATGGCGGGCGGCTCGCGGTGGATGCGGGACGCGACGTGCAGCACCTCGCCGAGGGCCAGCAGGCCGACCGTGATGACGACGATGGACACGCCGTCGAGCAGCGGCGGCAGGTCGAGGGTGAAGCGGGAGGCGCCGGAGGATCCTTCGATGCCGATCAGGGCCAGGCTCAGGCCGATGACCAGCGAGATCGAGCCCCTGACGGCCGAGTCGGCGACCACGGTCGCGGTGGCGGCGAAGGCGAAGACGGCGAGCGCGAAGTACTCGGCGGGGCCGAAGAGCCCGGCCAGGTCGGCGAGTCGGGGCGCGAAGAACACCACCAGGGTGGTGGCGATCATGCCGCCGATGAACGCGCCGATGGCGGAGGTGGCGAGTGCCTGCGGGGCGCGGCCGGCCCTGGCCATCGCGTGGCCCTCGAAGGTGGCGGCGATGGCCGAGCTGTTGCCCGGGGTGTTGAGCAGGATGCCGGTGGTGGAGTCGCCGAAGAGGCCGCCGTAGTAGACGCCGGCGAACATGATGAACGCGCCGGTCGGGTCGAGGCTGAAGGTCACCGGGAGCAGCAGGGCGACGGCCATGGCCGAGCCGAGCCCCGGCAGTACGCCGACGGCGGTGCCGAGCACGGCGCCGACGACGACCCAGAGCAGGTTGATCGGGCTGAGGGCGCCGGCGAAGCCGTCGAGCAGGTGGGAGATCGGGTCCATCACAGCGCCCCTTCCAGGATGCCGGCGGGCAGCGCGAGGCCGAGGCCGGCGGAGAAGGCGAGTTGGACGACGGCGGAGACGGCGAGCGCCAGGCTGGCGTCGAACAGCGGCCGGCGGCGGTCGAGGGCGTGGGCGACGCCCCAGAAGAGCAGGGCGGCCGAGAGCAGCCAGCCGACCGGTTCGAGCGCGGCGGTGAACAGCAGGAAGGTGCCGACGACGATCCCGACGGTGCGCCAGTCGGTGCCGGTGGGGTGGGCGGGCTCGTCGGTCGCGGGCTCGCCGGCCGTGGCGGGTTCGCTCCCGGTGTCCCGCGGCGCGGCGGGGCGGCGCAGGATCTGCCAGGTCAGCAGGGCGGCCAGGGCGTAGGCGAGCCCGGTGACGATCGTCGGGAAGAAGCGGGGTCCAGGCGAGCCCGCGGTGGGGGGCACGGTCATGGTGAGCAGGCCGTGGGTGAGGAACGCGGCGAGCGCCAACAGCACGGCGACGACGGCGAGTTCGCCGCGGCCGGCGAGCGGGGAGCGCCGCGGCGCGGCGGGCGTCGAGCCGGCGGCGGCCGGCGCGGACGGCTGGTCGGTGGTGGTGCTCATTAGGGGACCATCCCTTCTGCAGCCCTCACGGGTAGGGTTGTGACCTCTCGGTCCCGGTGGGTGCATGGCCAGTAGTGCGAGCCGTTTGA
>NZ_BAAGPR010000124.1:0-21602 GCF_054783955.1 Streptomyces mayteni
GGTGTCGATGGCGGCCGAACTCGGCATCACCATCGTCGCCGTCGACCCGGCCTACACCTCCAAGTGGGGCGCCCAGCACTGGCAAAAGCCCCTCACCAGCATGAACAGGAAGACCACTCGCCACGACGCGGCAGCGGTGGCGATCGGCAGGCGAGCCCTGGGGCACCCGATCCGGCGACGGATGGCACCGCCCCCGCACGACAGGAGTGATCGTGCGGGGCATCGGACCGTCCAGGCCAACTCGATGGCCCCGGGGCGTGAGGGAAACCGCCCCCGCATCCCCGGACCACGGACACGATCCGTACGCGCCGGATACGGCGAGAACGCGGTGGACCAGAACGCCCAACACCGTTCGGGGCATTCGGCTGAGCACGAGTTCTGGCAACAGGACACACTCCCGCTCAGTCCCTAGGAACGGTCGGCAGGAACAGCGCGGCGATCCGGCACGCCTGGCTGCCGCGTGCGATCTCCCGCTCGAACCGGGCCCGCACCTCGGGGTCGAAGGAACCGTCCGGCCGGTGCTGGAGGTTGGCGAGCGCGACGACCGCCTGGCTGTGCAGAGCACCCGTGCCCTCCCGGTCGAGGACCCCGCACAACTCCTCGACCGCCCACGGCTCTTCGTCGCCGATCCGGCCGAGCACGGCCACCGCCGCCTCGGCCGCCTCGTCGGTGCCGGCCAGCGCGGGGCGGGTCGCGCCCAGCAACTCCGCCCGCCGGCCCGGCTCCGCGTAGCTGAGGGTCTCCAACCCCTGGAGTGCGAGCCCGAGTTCGCGGCCGGCCAGGCTCGGCAGCGCCGCCATCGGCCTCGGCCAGGCGTCCGGCAGCCGGCGCGCGTACTCCCGGACCGCCTCTTCCATCGTGTCCATGGCGGCGTCGGCGCCGAGCAGCGCCGTCAGCGTCTCGAAGCCGAGATGCCGGGCGCGTGACAGGTGCCAGGCCGCCCTCGGGGCGGTCTCCGGCGCGTCGAGCCGGGCGAACAGGTCGGCGCGCAGCCCCACGAACCGGGCTCCGCCTTCGAACGCTGCCGCCAGGTCGGGACGCTCGCTGGTGACGGTGAAGCCCCGCGCCGTGGCCGCCCCCACGACGCGGCCCCACTCGGTGGCGAGGGCCAGCTCGAACCAGTGGCGCCGGAGGTTCGAGGACCGGGAGCAGCAGCCGCCCGGATTGGCGAGTAGCCCATACGCGGCCCGCTCCGCTCCACGGTGAGGCTGGCCGCGTATTCATTTGCTGCGGCGAACACATTTGAGGCTCCCCTGAGGTTACCGTCCAGGATCGCCGAAGTCGCCCTGTCACAATGTGAAGTGCCACGGTGAAGGGGATTACGCGCGGCGTCGCCGATCGCTAGCATCGTCGCGTTCCCAACACTCCGAGTTCACAGTGGAGAACATTGTGAGAAGTGCTGTCCGTGCCGCCTCCGTCGTCGGCACCGCCGCCCTCGTCCTTGGCGGTCTCACCGCCACCGAGGCCTCCGCCGCCGAGCCCTACTGCATCACGAACCTGCACCCGCTGGTCGACATCATCACGGGGAAGGGCTGTTTCGTGCCCGTCGGCGATGACATCCGGGTCACGGACACGTACGCGGATGGCCGGCGGACCCTTGTCGACTGGGAAACCGACTACGGTCGCGAGGGGGAGTGCCACAACACCATGGGCGCGGACTGGACGGTCATCTGCGACTACAACATGCGGGAGACGGGCCGGGTCAGGTTCCGTGTCTGCTCCCAGGACGGCGCCGTCGACCGGGAATGCACCTACTGGACCCCGTACCTGAGCATCAGCACCGGCAGGCCCGCCTGATCCCACGGCTGAGTTAGCGGAAGGGCGGTGGAATTCGGATGCCGGCACCGGCTCCGCCGCCCCACAATGCGGGCCATGCTCATCGACCACTGGCCTCTCGCCGGCCTCCGCCTGACCACACCCCGCCTCGAACTCCGGCTCCCCGACCCCGAGGAACTGGCCGAGCTCGGCGCCCTCGCCGCCGAGGGCATCCACCCGCCCGAGGAGATGCCCTTCACCTACCCCTGGACCGACCTGCCCCCGCCCGAGCGGGCCCGCTCGGTCATCCAGCACCACTGGCGCACGCTGGGGGCGTTGACCCCGACTGACTGGACGCTGCCGCTCGTCGTCTTCCACGACGGCCGGCCGGTCGGCCTCCAGGACGTCGGCGGCAGGAACTTCGCCGTCCTCCGCGAGGTCGGTACCGGCTCCTGGCTCGGCCGGGCCCACCAGGGCAAGGGCATCGGCACCGAGATGCGACATGCCGTCCTACACCTGGCCTTCGCCCGCCTCGGCGCCCACGACGCGACCTCCGGCGTCTTCGACCACAACGTCGCCTCGCAGACCGTCTCCCGCAACGCCGGCTACCGGCCGGACGGCATCGCCCGCCTCATGGTGCGGGACCAGCCTGTGACCGAGCGCCGCTACCGCCTCACCCGCGCCGACTGGGAGGCCACCAGCTCCGGGCGACCGGCCGTCACCGTCACCGGCCTCGAACCGTGCCTGCCGCTCCTCGGGCTCCAGGCCGACGCCCGCTGAGCGCCTAGGCGGTCACACCGGCAACGCGCCGGGGCCGGTGCGAAGCCGCCACAACCTCCCCGGTGACCTGCCGTGCGGCAACGAATCCACCTGGTTACCGTCCGTCGACTCCGTCACGCTGGAGCGAACCCCAGGCAACGGAACGTGATGGAGGTCGACCGCGATGACGCACGCCACCCCGCCCGACGAGACCCCCTCGGACGCGGAACCGCACGAGGCCGCACCCGAGACCTCGTTGGACGAGCTGCGCGCCCGGGTGCGGCAGGTCAACGCGGAGAGCGAGGCCAACTTCGACCTCAAGAGCGGCGGTTGGTGGTGAGCCGCGCCCCCACCCGGGTGGACACCGTCGAGACCCATCCGGCCGCCATCCTGCGCGGCGACGTCGTCACGGTCGGCGGCCGGCCGCTGGTCGTCGTGGCGAAGACCCCGCTCGACGGCGGCGCGGTACGCCTGCACTTCGTCTCCGGCGAACGGCTCGCGATCCACCGCGGCACCACGCTCCGCGTGCTCAGGGCCGACCCGCCAGGGCTGCGCCCCCGCTCCTTCTGGGAGGACGCGGCGGCCGGCCGGACGACGACATCTCGCGCCGAGATCTGGGCCCCGGTCATCGCCGGCTGCGCCCTCGTCGTCGCGCTCGCCCTGCTCCTCACGCTCGGGTGACCGCCCCGGCCATCCCACCGCTTGAATGCCTCGACGCGCGACAGCTGATGGCCATCGCCTGCACCCGCTGCGGCGCCCGACTCGGCGCGACGGGACGGAAGTTCGGCGATCCGGTGACCGACCGCTGGGGACACACCTTCCAGCTCTGGGTCTGCGCGCCGGCCTGCCCGTCGATCAGGCGGGCTGGCGCCGGTGCGCGTGCTGGTGCTGCTCGGGAAGGTGGCTCGCCGGGTGGGCCCACAGGAGCACGTTCTCCGGCCGCCCCTCCCGGGCGAAGAAGTCCAGGACCTCGCGGTCCGAGTAGCGCAGGCTGAAGTGCGTCAGCACGAACAGCGTCTCGGGGTGCGCCTCGACCACCGGCCGCAGACCACTCCACACGGTGTGCCCCACCCGCTCCGCCCGCGCGGCCTCCGAGTCGTGGAGATAGGTGCACTCCGTGATGACCACCGGATACGAGGCGAGCCACGGATTCCGCTCGAAGACGCGGACGTGGGTGTCGCCGAGATACGCGAACAACGGCCGCGGTTCCTCCCGTTCGACCGCCACCCCCGCCGCGCGCCGCTCCGCCACGATCCGCCCGAACTCGGCACCGCGCCCCCGCTCCACGAGCGAGCGGCGCAGCTCGGCGAACTCCGGGAGCAGCGACTTCCGTCGCTCGGCGACGGCATAGCCGACGCACGGCACCTTGTGCTCGCACTCCACCACCCGCACGTGGTGCCGCGCCCGCCCGAAGACGAACTCGTCGCCCCCGCGCACCCCGTGCAGCCGATCGGCCGCGACGAGATCCGGGTCGTAGCCGGGCCCGTGGTTCAACTCGGCCGACGCCCGCAGGTACGCGGCGGCCCAGGGGACCGCGTCGGCCGGGAGATAGACGTCGGTACCCGGCTGGGACGCGAGGAAATCGAGGTCCTTGGCGTGGTCGTGGTGGGTGTGGGTGAGCAGCACGGTCTCGGCCCGCCGCCCCTCGCACTGCCCGGCGTCCAGGGCGAGACGAAGTTCGGGGAGGTGGAAGAAGGTCTTGTCGTTCGCCCGGGAGTAGCCGGTGAGTGTCAGCTTGGCACCGGGTATCCGCCAGGTCTTCCACTGCCGGAACGGGTGCCCGAGCTCCAACCGGTCGGGATGCGGCGTCGCGATCACGGTTCGAGAGCCTAGGGACAACCGGCCGCTTCCGCAGCCGAGTTACGCGCCCCCCTTCGCACGGAAATTCGCATTTGGAATACCTTGCCGGGTATCTGCGGCCGGTGGCAGGTTGGTGAATCAGCTACCGCCCTCGCCGGGGGGCGAACCCCAAGAGCAACAGAAGGGCCTCCACATGCCACAGCGAAAGCCGATCTCCGGACGACCGAGCGTGTCCCCGCGCCGCATGCTGAGAATCGAGGTGGCGAGGCTGAGGGAGGAGAGCGGCCTCTCACTGCGACAGTTGGCCGAGAAGGTCGGCTTCGACCACACCCAACTCGGCCGCGTCGAAAGCGGGAAGAGCCTCGGCGGCCCCGAACTCATCGAGGCGCTTGACACGTTCTACGGGGCGACGCCGCACCTGATGATCCTGTGGGAACTGGCGCTGGCGAAGGGAAAGTACCGCGACAAGTACCAGCGGATCATCGAGATCGAGGCGCAGGCCGCCGTTATCGAGCGATATGTGACGGGGTTCATTCCGGGCATCTTCCAGACCGAGGCGTACGCGCGAGCGGTGCTGTTCTCCACCCCGCATGGGCCGGAGAACGTCCCCGAACTAGAGGAACAGCTGGACGTTCGGCTCGGTCGACAGCAGTTGCTGCGCCGCAAGCCAGCCCCACAGATCCGGGTACTCCTGGACGAGGCTGTGCTGCGGCGGCCGTTGCACGATCCGGCAGACTGGCGCGAACAGCTGGCACAGCTGGTGGAGTTGACCGCCGAGCCGCACATCGTGATCCAGGCGGTGCCGTTCGCCGCCGGATTGCACGACCTCTATGGCGAGTCGCTAGATGAGTAGTTCCGAATGGGGGGTTTTTGATGTGGGGAGGGTGTCCAACATCGGGTTGTGACGACCGAGTTAGACACCCTCTTGACGGCACTGTACGTCCACGTCGATGACCGCTTGAAGACCCCGCGGTGGCGGGGGCGGCCACCGAGGCTGACCGACGCCGAGTTGGTCACCCTCGCCGTGGCCCAGGCGATCCTGGGCTTCCACTGCGAAGCCCGCTGGCTGCGCTTCGCCCACGCCCACCTGCATCCCCTCTTCCCTTACCTGCCCCAGCGCCCGGCCTACAACAAGCGCCTACGAGCCGCTTTGCCACTGGTCAAACGGGTGATCCGGTCCCTGGCGGCCGACACCGACCTGTGGCTGGATGACCTGTGGGTCGTGGACTCCACACCCGTGGAGTGCGCCCGCTCCCGCGAGAGCGTGCGCCGCTCGGACCTGGCGGGATGGGCGAACTACGGCTACTGCCGCTCCCACTCCCGCTTCTACTGGGGCCTGAAGCTCCACTTGGTCTGTACGCCGGCCGGACTGCCCATCACCTGGGCCCTGGCCGACCCCAAGATCGACGAGCGGCAGGTCCTGGCCGCCCTGATCGACAACGAACCACACCTGGCCACCGACCGGCCCGGCCTGCTGATCCTGGCCGACAAGGGCTACATCTCCGCCGAACTCGACCGCTTCCTCGACCAGCACGGCGTCGGCCTGCTGCGGCCCTCCTACAAGAACCGCGGCACACCACGGCCCGGAGAAGCCCTACTCAAGACGGTGCGGCAGCTGATCGAATCGGTCAACGACACCCTCAAAGGCCAGCTCGACCTCGAACAGCACGGCGGCCGCACGATCGAAGGCGTCGGCGTCCGAGTGGCTCAGCGGATCCTGGCGATGACCTGCGCAATCTGGCACAACCGCGCCATCGGCGCACCCATCACCAGGTCACTGATCGCCTACGACCACTGAGCCACATCGGAACTACTCGTCTAGGTCTGATGCGGGCGGCCGATGGCGAGACCATCGCATGGCTCGAAGGCGCCAAGAATGGGGAGCTGTTCGATGTCGCGGAGGATGTCGAGGAGTTGCGACTGTCCTACGATGCGGTCAGGGCCCTGGCCCTTACGCCACGGGATTCCGTGGCGTTCATCGAGCAGTTGATGGAGAGCCTGCCATGCGATCCACCGGAGTCGACCTGAGCACCGCCGTCTGGCGTAAGTCGAGCTACAGCGACGGCGGCTTGGACAACTGCGTGGAGGTCGCCGACGGATACGCCGGTGCCCTCCCCGTCCGCGACAGCAAGCAGCCCACCGGCCCAGCCCTCGTCTTCCAAGCCCACGGCTGGACCCACTTCATCACCCAGCTTCAGGACGGCCGCCTGTGAGCGGCCTTCGCAACGCCGTCTGGCGTAAGTCCAGCTACAGCGACGGCGGCATGGACAACTGCGTGGAGGTCGCCGACGGATACCCCGGCGTCCTCCCCGTCCGCGACAGCAAGCAGCCCACCGGCCCAGCCCTCGTCTTCCAAGCCCACGGCTGGACCCACTTCATCACCCACCTCCGCAGTTCCTAGGGGACCAGCAGGATCTTGCCGACGACGCTCCGCGACTCGATGGCCGTGTGGGCCTCGGCGGCGCGTTCCAGGGGGAGGCGCTGGGCGATCAGGGGGCGGATTCGGCCGGCGGCCGCCTCCGCCAGGGCCCTGGCGGTCATCTCCCTGAGCACGTCCGGCGTGAACTGCACCTGTTCGATGCCGGAGAGCCGGATGCCACGGCGCTCCACCTCCGCCGGGTCGTGCGCGGAGAACCCACCGCTCGGTGCCCCGTACGAGACCACGGCCGCGCCGTCCGACGCGGCGCGCAGCACGCTCGCGCCGAGTTCACCGCCCACGCCCTCGAAGATCACGTCGGCCCGGATGCCGTCCAGCCACCCGGGTTCCGAGTAGTCGACGACGACGTCGGCGCCCAGTTCACGTACCGCGGCCAGCTTGCGCTCGCCGCGCGCCGCGCCCGTGACATGGGCGCCCGCCGCCTTCGCCAGTTGGACCAGCAGGCTGCTGGCGCCGCCGGCGGCGGGGAGGATCAGGACCGACTGGCCGGCCCGCACCTCGGCGTTGCCGAACAGGCCGAGCGCGGTCGGGCCGTCGTGCATCAGCGCGGCGGCCGTCTCCGCGTCCAAGCCCGCAGGCAGCGGGATGAGAGCGTCGGCCGGGGCCAGGGCCTGCTCGGCGTAGCTGCCGCCGGCACGGATGTGCGCGGCGACCGCGCGGTCGGTCCAGGACGGGTCCACGCCCGCGCCGATCGCGGCGACGACGCCGGCGACCGCGCCGCCCGGCACGTACGGCGGGACCGTGCCCCACATGTCGGCGTTCCAGCCCGCCCGGATCTGGGTCTCGACGAAGATCGTGTCCGCGGCGGCGACCCGGATCACCACCTCTCCCGGCCCGGGGACGGGGTCCGGCAGCTCCGCCGCCTCGATCACCTCTGGTCCGCCGAACCTCGTCACCTGTGCCACGCGCATCGCTCTGCTCTCCCTGTCAGCCGTACCTGGGAGAAGCCTCCGACCTCAAGCACGGTTGAGGTCAAGGCCACGCCGCAGGCACCGGCTGTCCCCGGCCGGCCTGGGCCGGCCGGGGGTGGCGTCAGAGCTGGTTTTCGCCGCCGTCGACGTACACGTTGGCGCCGAGGACGTAGCTGCTCTGCTCGGAGGCGAGGAACGCCACGACCGAGGCGACCTCCTCGGGGCGTCCCACCCGGCCCATCGGCACGTCCGCGGCGAGGTCCGCCTTCGCGGCGGCCACGTTCTCCTCGCCGAACAGCCCCACGAGCGCGGGGGTGTCGATCGGGCCGGGCGAGACCGCGTTGACCCGGACGCCGCGCCCCTTGAGTTCGTTGGCCCAGGTCCGGGTGAAGGAGCGGAGGGCGGCCTTCGACGCCGCGTACGTGCCGAACGCCTCCACGCCGTCGTCGGCGCGCACCGAGGAGTTGATGATCACCGAGGCGCCGTCGTTGAGCAGCGGCAGCGCCTTCTGCACGGTGAACAGCGTGCCCCGCACGTTGACGCCGAAGGTCTGGTCGAAGTGGTCTTCGGTGACCTGCTCCAGTGTCGCGAACGAGGCGGCCGCGGCGTTCGCGAACAGCACGTCCAGACCCCGGCCCCGGGCGCGGACCGCGTCGTACAGCCGGTCCAGGTCGGCGAGGTCCGCGATGTCACCCACCACGGCGGTGGCGTCCGCCGCGCCGATGACCTCGACGGCCGCGTCCAGTTCGGTCTTGCGCCGGCCGGTGACGAAGACGTGCGCGCCCTCGGCCGCCAGCCGCGTCGCGGTGGCCAGGCCGATGCCCTTGCTGCCCCCGGTGACGACGGCGGTCTTGCCTTCGAACAGTCCCATGCGGACACCCCTCACCCTATTTCGGTACCGATCGATACCGAAGTCGCCACTGTAGCACTTCCGTACCGACCGGTGCGGAAAGAGTAGGGTTGCTGGCATGGGCACGCACCAGCCGGCACCGATCGGCCGACCGAGGGGATTCGACGCGGACGAGGCACTCGAACGCGCCATGCGGGTCTTCTGGGACAAGGGCTACGAGGGCGCCAGCCTCACCGACCTGACCGCCGCCATGGGCATCACCCGCACCAGCATGTACGCGGCGTTCGGCAACAAGGAGGAGCTGTTCCGCAAGGCCCTGGCGCGCTACACCGAGGGCCCCGCCTCGTACGGGGCCAGGGCGCTGCGGGAGCCGACCGCCCGGCAGGTGGCCACCGCGATCCTCAACGGCTCCGTCCTGACCACCACCCAGCCGGGCTGCCCCGCCGGCTGCCTCGGCGTCCAGGGCTCCCTCGCCACCGGCGCCCCGGGACGCGGCGCCCACGACGCGCTCATCGCCTGGCGTGACGACATCCTGTCGGACCTCCGCGACCGGTTCCAACAGGCCGTCCGGGAGGGCGACCTGCCCCAGGACGCCGATCCCGAACTGCTCGCCCGCTACCTCGTGACCGTGTCCAACGGCATCGCCGTCCAGGCCGCCAGCGGCGCCACCCGAGACGAGTTGCAGCGGGTGGCCGACCTGGCGCTGCGGACCTGGCCGCCGGCCTGACGACCACCGGCCACCGGCCACCGGCCACCGGCGCCGCTAGACCAGCACCGGTCCCGGGAGGGTGGCGAGCGGGTTCGGGAAGGGGAGGTAGCGCGGTTCGGTGGCGCCGGCCTCGAGCCAGCTGGAGAGCAGGTTGGCCTTCCCCGGCACCGTCGGCGCGCTGAGCAGCGCCGCCGTCTCCGGCAGGTCGGGGTGGAGGGCGGCGCACCGCTCGAACTCCCGGCGCGCGGCCGGCCACAGCGCGCCGGCGTCGCGCGGGAAGCGGTCGGCGAGCGCGCCGGCGACCTCGGCGAGGTTGTTGACGAGGAGGCAGTAGACCAGGCGGCGCCACGCGTCGGCACGGGAGAGCTGCGGGATCACCCGGGAGCCCTCGGCGTCGCGGAACACGGCCTGGACGGGGGTGCCGGCCGCGTCCACCGCGATCAGCGTGTTCTGGAGGTGGCACTCGACCACCACGCCGTGCCTGGCGTACGCCTCCAGCAGCGGTGGCACGACGCAGGCCAGGTAGGCCGACCACCAGCGCAGCGGGTCGGCGAGCCGGTCGAGCGGGTTGCCGTCGAAGCCCTCGGCGAGGGCGGCGGTCAGCACGGCGGTGGTGCCGGGGAGCAGGTGGGCGCGGAGGCCGTCGCGGACGAGGACCGGGAACGTCTCGTCCAGGCCGCGCACCGTGCGGTGGCCGCGCTCGTGCAGCCAGGCGGCCGGACCCTCCATCGCCCGGAAGGCGGCCGCGACCAGCGGGTCGTTGTGGCGGGACTGCCGCAGCTCGCCCCGCCACAGCCGGCGGACGTCGTTGGTGATCCGCACGTCGAGGCTGAACTTCAGGAACAGGTCGTCGGCGGGCACGTGCACGGTGCGGACCGAGGCCGTGGCGCGCGCCCGCCAGGGGGTGGTGCCGAGGCGGACGAGTCGGCCGTCGGCGAAGGCCGCCCGCACCGCGGGTATCCGGCGGGTGAGGGCGAGCTGCCAGGGGTGGGCCGGCAGCAGGCGGTAGCCGGGCGGGGCCTCGCCGAGGGCGTCGAGGGCGCGGGTGTCGCCTTCCTCGATCGCCGCGTCCTCGCGGACGCCGAGCAGCGTGAGCGGGAAGCGGGCGTACGCCTCGGGCGCGTAGCGCAGCCAGTCGGCTGGTGGTCCTGCGCCCCTGGACTTGGGCGCCGGGTGGAACGGGTGGCCCATGACGAGGGCCTGCTCGGAGCGGAGCCACGGGTCGTCGGGCGGGACGGCGCGGGCGCGGGCGGCGAGCAGGGCCTCGACAGCGGCCCGGCTGGCGGCCATCTCGGCGGCGAGGGGGTCGTTGGGACGGCCGGTGGTAGCGCGCATCTCCTCGACGGCGAGGTCGACGAGCCCGGGGTGGTCGAGTCGGCGCCAGGTACCGGCCGTCCACAACTCGGGCTCGGCGGGCCGGTGGCCGGCGCGGACCCGCAACAGCCGGCCGCTGACCCGCAGCCGGTGCGTGGCGTGTCCTGCGCGCGGCCGGCCAGCGGGGTCCGCGGTCTCCCTGAGCAGGCAGTTGAGCAGCGGCGGCACGGCGAGCGCGTCGGCGGCCCGGGCGAAGGTATTCATCGAGCGTCAGTATGTGCGTGGGGTGACGGGACGCGGTAGGACGGGTGCGCGGCGGCTGGCCGGGCGGAGGGGTCAGTCCGCGTCGCGCGGGCCGGGATGCGGGGGGCGGTGGTGCTCGGTCAGGACGGTGAGCAGGCGGGTGAGTTCGTCCTGCTGGCCGGGGGTGAGGGGGGCGAGGAGTTCGCGCTGGGCGTCGGCGATGAGCGCATCGAGGCGCTCCAGACGGCGGCGGCCGGTGGGGGTGAGGGTGATGACGTTGCGGCGGCGGTCGGCGGAGTCGGGTTCGCGGCGGACGCATTCGGTGTCGGCAAGCTCGTTGAGGACGGCGACCATGTCGCTGCGGTAGATGCCGGTGCGCCGGCTGAGTTCGGCCTGGCTGGCGGCACCGGCCTCGGCGAGCGCGACCAGCACGGCGAAGTGCCACCTGCGAGCGCCTTCGGCGGCCAGGTGCTCGCTGACGAGCCGGCCGGCGACGACGGCGGCCCCGGCGAGCAGGCGGCTGGGGATAGCGCGCAGCCGGACCGGGGTGGGTTCGGGGGGCGAGCTCACTGGGGGTCTCCGGGGGTCTCCGGGGGTCTCTTGCGTTCGTGACACTAACAGTCTACCTTCGTTAGTCCCACGAACGTTTATGTCACTAACGAAATCCCCTGGAGCAGAGATCGTGATCAGGCCGTTCCGCATCGACATCCCCCAGGCCGACCTCGATGACCTGACCGACCGCCTCTCCCGCACCCGCTGGCCCAACGAGGTCGCCGACGCCGGGTGGGACTACGGCTTCCCGCTGGCGCGACTGCGGGAGCTCGCCGAGTACTGGCGCATCGGCTACGACTGGCGCGAGCACGAGGCCAAGCTCAACGAGCTTCCGCACTTCACCACCGAGATCGACGGCCAGCACATCCACTTCGTCCACGTCCGGTCCGCGAAGCCGGACGCGCTCGCGCTGGTCCTCACCCACGGCTGGCCAGGGTCGTTCCTGGAGTTCCTCGACATGATCGAGCCGCTGTCACGCGACTTCCACCTGGTGATTCCGTCCATCCCGGGTTACGGCTTCTCCGGGCCGACCCACGAGCGCGGCTGGGACGCCGCCCGGGTCGCGCGGGCCTGGGCCGAGCTGATGCGCCGCCTCGGGTACGAGCGCTACGGCGCGCAGGGCGGCGACTTCGGCGCGGGCATCTCGCTCGCGCTCGGCGCGGAGGCACCCGAGCACGTCGTCGGGGTGCACGTCAACTACCTGCCGACCGGGCCGGTCCCGGATGCCGGCATCGAACTGTCGGAAACGGACGAAGCCCGGCTGGACAAGGTCAGGCAGCTGATGGCGAACCGCCCGCCGTACCAGGCGCTGCAGGCCCTCACCCCGCAGACCATCGGCTACGCGCTGACCGACTCGCCGGTCGGCCAACTGGTCTGGATCGCCGAACGCTTCGCCCAGTGGACCGATCCCGAGACGCCGGTCAGCGACGAGCGGATGCTCACCGACGTCTCGCTGTACTGGCTGACCGCCACGGCGGCCTCCTCGGCACGGTTCCACCACGACGCCTCGCGGGGGGCCCGGCTGCCGTGCCCGGTGCCGGTCGGCGTCGCGGTGCTGCCGCAGGACATCACGCAGTCGGTACGACCGCTGGCCGAGCGGCTGTACGACATCAGGCACTGGTCGGAGTTCGAGCGCGGCGGCCACTTCGCCGCGATGGAGGTGCCGGAGCCGCTGGCCGAGGACGTCCGGGACTTCTTCCTCACCCGCGTCAAGGAGGACGACCGGGCCGCCGCACGCTGAGCGACGGCATGCGTCGGGCACCGGATGGGGCGGGGTGTGGCGGCGTTTGGTAGGACGGACGCGTGAGTCGTACCACCGCCGAACGGGACCTGGCCGAGGAGCTGGCCGCCGTGCGCCCGGCGGCCCTCGACGGGTATCTCGCCGCGCTGCCGAGGGCCAGGGCGGCGGTGCTGGCGCGGCTGTGGCGCGGGCTGGTCCACGAGCCGCTGCCGTGGGTCACCGGGCACGTGGCGGGGCGCGACGGCGTGACGCTGCGGCTGGCGGACGGGCGGCGGCTGCACGGGCCACCGGTCGACCCGTGGGCGACCGGGACCGAGGTGCGTGCCCTGGAGCTCGGCGGTGTCCCGCACGACCATCCGGCGGAGCTGCTGACCGCGCTCGCGGTGCCGGGCGGCGCCGACTTCGCCGCCGAACTCGACCACGGCGTCGCGTCGTTGGCGCTCTCCAGGACGGCTGCCCGGCCGGCGGGCCCGCCGGCCGCGCCCTGGGAGTGGGAGCAGCTCTCGACCGACGGCCACCCCTACCACCCCGGCTGCCGGTCGCGGCCCGGCTTCACGGCGGCCGAGCAGTTGGCCTACGCGCCCGAGCACCGGCCGGTGGTCCCGCTGCGGCTGACGCCCGTCGTCGGCGGTCCGGTGCGGGGCGAGTGGCCGGCGGAACTCCGGGACGGCGACGCGGTGTTGATCCCGGTCCACCCGTGGCAGGCCGAACACGTGCTGGCCGGGCGGGCGTTCAGCCCCGGCCCCGAGGCGCATCCGCTGCTGTCCCTGCGGACGCTCGACCTCGGCGACGGCCGGCACGTCAAGACCGCGCTGAGCGCCCAACTGACGTCCGCGGTACGGGACATCTCCGCCTACTCGATCGACCACGCGCTGGCCACCACGGAGACCCTGCGGCGGATCGCCGACTCGGACCCGCTGGCCGGCCGGCTGCACGTCACCGGCACCCTGGCGGCGGCCGGCGACGGGACGCCAGAGCTGGCGGCGATGCTGCGCGAGGCGCCGTCCGTCCACGCGGACGCCGGGGCCGGGGAACGGGTGGTGCCGGTGGCCGCGCTGGGCGAGCTGCTGACGTCGTACCCGGCGCGCGAACGGCTCGACCGCGTCGTCGCGTTCGGGCGGCTGGCGGTGGGCGTCTGCCTCGACCTGCTGGAGGCCGGGGTGGCGTTGGAGGCGCACGGCCAGAACCTGCTGGCCGTCGTCGACCCGGCGGGGTGGGCGCGGCGGCTCGTCTACCGCGACCTCGCCGACATCCGGCTCAGCCCGGCCCGGCTGGCCGGGCACGGCTTCCCGCCGCCACCGCTGACCGGCCGGCTGCTGGAGGACGACCCGGCGGCGCTGCGCCGCAAGGCCCTCGGCTGCCTGGTCGCGGGCGCGCTCGGCCCGCTGGCCGGGGACGCGGCGACGCTGGCCACGGTGCTGGCCGCGGCGACCGGGGACCGTGCGGAGACGGCCGAGGTGCGGGCGCTGCGCGCCGAGCCGCTGCCGGCGAAGGCGCTGACGCTGATGCGCCTCGAACCGGGCGGCGCCGTCCGGTGGGCCTGGCTCCCGAACCCGCTGACACCCGGCTAGGGCCAGGCTTCCGGCCTCGCGCCCTACCGCCAGGTCGCGGTGTCGGGGTCGATGCCGTGGGCGCGCGCCCTGGCGTCGACGATGCGACGGAACCACGTGGCGAGGCCGGCGCGGATGCCGTCGTCGTGGGCGGCGAAGCCCGGATCGGCCTCGTACCCGCGGCCGAGGCAGACCTGCATCTCCCTCGTGAGCGGAAAGTACGAGGCGAAGACCTCGCGGTGCCGCTCGACGAGTTGGTTCGCCTCGTTCGCCTCCGGACTACCGGGTGTGACGCCGGCGTCCATCGCGTCCCCGAGGGCACGGTCGAGGCCGGTGACGGCGTCGGCCACGGCCTGCCGTTCCTCCGGGCCCCGCGAGGCCGAGCGCTCGGCGTACCGCAGCCATTGCGCCGTGTGCCCGTAGCGCTGACGGGCCTGGGCCGGCCAGTCCGGGTTCCACCGGGGGCCGAGGATCGCGGCCTGCTGCTCGACGGTCAGCAGCAGGCCGCGCTCGTGGGCGTCGATCATCCGATCAAGACCGGTGCCGAGCCGCTGGAGGCGGTCGATCCGTTCCGCGACCTCGGCGCGCTGCGCGCGCAGCGCGCCGGGCACGTCCGCGGTCGAGTCGTCCAGGACGGGCCCGGATCCTGTCCAGGCCGAGACCGAGCTCACGGAACGCTCACCGCCGGGACGAGGAGTACGTCCTGGAACGCCCAGCGGCCGTGGGCCTCGCCCGGTGGTTCGGGGGCGGCCGGCTCCGGCCGGAGCGGGTCAGCGACGCGCGTGGCGGATGGTCAACCGGCCGAAGCCCATCACGCCGGTGATCCGGATCCTCGGCCCGCCGGCGTGGGACGGCGTCCGGGGCGTGTAGCGAGTGTCCTTCCACACGCTCTGCACGCCCTCGGCCTCGACGATCGCGTCGCGCGGCACGGTGATCTTGGCCCCGCCGGTGCCGAGGTTCAACTCGATGTCGACCTCCGGCTGTTCGAAGACCGCGCGGGACAGGTCAAGGCGCACGTTGCCGTACGCCGACTCGACCTTGAGCACCCGGGGCACCCGCCACGCGCCGCGCCGCCGGATCCGACCGGCGGCGGCGGCGATGGTGGCCGTACGGTCCGCGCTCGCCGCGCTGCTCGCGCTGCTCGTCGGGAGGGACGCCACCGCCCGCGCGAGTTCGTCGTCCGACGCGGCGGCGAGCACCTGGTCGAGGCGCCGGTCCATCTCCTCGTGCGCGATGTGCCCTTCGGCGTACGCCTCACGCAGGCGTATCACGGCCGCTTCGCGGTCGTCTTCGAGTGCCGTCACGACGCCCACTCTAGAACCGGCCGGCGTCAGCTGTGCGGGCCGTGCCGCCCGAGGCTCTCCACGGGGCCGGCGCCCGGGCGGGTCCACTGCGGGACCGGCCGACTCGTCGGACCCCAGGTGGCGTTCCCCGCCGCGTCCGAGCGCCAGTACCAGCACGCCTCGTCCCCTTCCGGCCAGCCCTCAGGGGCGTCCTCCCACCGCTCGCCGCGGCCGTAGGGCGTCCTGTCGAGCAGGCCGAACAACGGATTGACCGGCTCGTTGCCGCGCCCGGTCGTGGAGTAGGTGAGGAACGCGCGGTCCCCCTCGCGCAGGAAGCTGGTGAGGTGGCCCATGGCGCCGCCGACCGGCTCCTCGACGCCGCGCACCGAGTACCAGGGCTGGGTGTAGCCCATGAACTCGACGAAGGCCGCCACCTCTTCCCAACGGCCGGTGGTGAGGAAGGCGAACGAGACGCCGCGGGCGTTGAGATAGACCGCGTCCCTCAGGTGCCAGGCCGTGTTGGTGCAGCCCTCGCACTGCCCCTGGTGGGGCGCGCCGTCGTACCACATGTGCTTGTAGACCACGAGCTCCTCGCGCCCCTGGAACAGGTCGAGGAACGGCACGGGCCCCTCGGGCCCGACGACCTCGACGGTCGGGTCGAACTCCACCATCGGCAGCCGCCGTCGGGCGGCGGCGAGGGCGTCGCCCTCGTGGGTGTGGGCCTTCTCGCGGACCAGCAGCTCGTCGCGGGCGGCCTGCCAGGTCGCCAGGTCGACGACGGGCGGCCGGCCAGGCCTGGTGGGCGTGCCTGTCATGGGGAACCTCCGGGGGGTGTGAGGGGTGGTGTCCGACGTGTGGTCGGCAGGGCTGACTCGGCAGCCGGCCGGAACTCATCGACGGGGGGCGATCCGGGTGGAGACGCAGGGCTACGTACGGACGACCGACGGGGCGCGGCTGCGGTGGACGGCCCTGAGGGACGCGGGCGGCGGCCAGCCGCCGGTGGTCCTGCTCCACGGCGGCCCCGGCCTCCCGGACTACCTGGGCGATGTCGCCCGGATGGTCGCGGACGTCGTACCCGGGCCCGTCTATCGGTATGACCAGCGTGGCACCGGCGGATCCCCGTGGCGGGGCCGCCACTCGCTGGCCCGGCGCGTCGACGACCTGGTCGAGCTGCTCGACGGGTGGGACGCGCCGGAGGCCGTGTTGATCGGCCACTCCTACGGCACCGACCTGGCGAGCCGGTGCTGCCTGCGGTACCCCGACCGGGTCGCCGCGATGCTGCTGATGTGCGGGCCGTTCGTCGGCGACTGGCACGCCGGCTACCGGGCGGAGCGGGACCGCCGCCGGGTTCTCGGGGACGTGCCGCCGACGCGGCGCACGGAGGAGCAGGAGGTCGAACTCCTGACGCTCTCCTGGTTCACCGACGGGCGCGCGGACCCGCTCGACGGTCACCTCGCCGCCCTGCGGGCGCGCCTGCCGACGCGGACGGAACTGCTCGCCGGGTGCGAGGACCCACGGCCGGTCGCGGCGCTGGTGTCGCTGGCGCGACGGCTCGATCTTCCGCTGACGCGGATCGAGGGGGGTGGGCGTGAGCCGTGGGTCGAGCGGGGTGATGCGGTGCGGGCGTGTCTCCGCCGGTTCTTGGGGGGTGTTCCGACCACCCGCCCACCCTTGTCTCCCGCGCTTCGCGCGGTGGGGCCCGGCGGGCCAAGCCCGCTGTACCGCCGGGCCCGGCCCACTGGCAACGTCCGTGCCTATCCGGTCACTCCGACAGCTGGTACGCGGCGGTGGTCGCGGTGGTCTCGCCCGTCACGGTGTCGGAGAGCATGAACAGGACGTAGAGCGTGTCCCCCTGGGCGACCAGCGCCTCGGGCGACGTGTAGGGCTCGCCCTCGAAGTCCGGCAGGGCGCCCAACTCGGTCGGGGCGCCGTCCTCCGGGCTCAGGCTCGCCGCCTGGAGCACATACTCCTCGTCCTGGTGCACCACGATCGTCCGCTCCGCGTCACCGCCGATGGTGGTGCTTTCGGGGAACGTCTGCTGCCAGGCGACGGAGCCGGTGTTCAGGTCGATCCCGACCCGCTCGCTGCTGTCGCCGAGGCCGCCGGCCGCGTAGAGGAGCGAGCCCCGGATCGTGGAGTAGTTGGGGCCGTAGAGCGTCAACTCGAGCTCGGAGCCGTCCTGGACCTCCAGGACCTCGGAGAGCACCTCGCCCGCCTCGTCGAAGGTCAGCAGCCGGTCCTCGACGGTGCTGGTCCGAATGGTCAGCAGGTCGCCCGGCACGATCTCGGCGACCCCGTCCCATTCCTCGGGCCGCTCGGGGAGCGTCCACAGCTCGGTGCCCTCGGCGGCGTCGAAGGCGGTGAGTTGGTACACCTCGGTCATGATGTCGCACTGGACGTCGCCGACCAGATAGTCGCCACCGACCGTCCAGTTGACGCGGTCCTGGCACTCCGCCGCGTCCGGCATCTCGGGCGCCGGCAGCTCGTCGCCGGCGACCGAGTACCTGAACAGGTCGGTGCCGCCCGGCGTGACGGTGACGGTGTCGCCCGTGACGCTGACCCCGACGAACGACGACAGGCCGTCCTCGGGCGTGACGTCCTGGGTGAACAGCGGCTCGCCCGTCTCGGCCGTGGTGTCCACCACGGAGAGGAGGGTGCAGGTGTCGGAGTCGCCGACCGAGTAGACCAGGGCGCCGACGCCCTGGTCGTTCAGCTCGGGCGCGATGGCGCAGACCTCGCCGGCCCCGGACGGCGGGGTCAGCTCCCACCTCGTCTCGCCGCTCGCGGCGTCGATGCTGCGCACCGTGTCGTTGGTGATCTCGGTGACCGTCGTATCGGTGGCCCACAGCGCCATGGTGACAAGGCCGCTGTCGTCGTAGGCCGCCGGCTCGCCCTCCCATCGCGTGGTGAGCGCGCCGTCCTGGCTCTCGCCGCCACCGTCGCCGTCGCCTCCGGAGTCGGAGTCCTCGCTTCCGCCACAGGCGGCGAGCACCAGGCTCCCCGCCACGGCGAACGCCAGCGCCGCAGGGCGCCAACGCATGTCGTCCTTCATTGTCTTCCCCTCGCGTACTGCTGAGTCCGCGGCGCCTCGGCGACGCCACGAAGTCCCGAAGGCTAACACGCACGAAACCGGCCAGTAACTGACCAACTCCCTTCCATTTCAAGGGGGTTGGTGCGCTCCGTTAGCCGGACGAGTTCACATTGGGGAAGACTGGAGGAGACGGAGCGAAGGCCGGTGACCCGAATGCACGGCCGCAGGCCGGCACGGCCGCAGGGCCCCAACTGGGCGGCTTCGCCGCCGTTGGGGCCCTGCGGGCCGCCCCCCGCGCGGAGCGCGGAACGTAAAGGGCGGGTGGGTGGGGGGAGAACCCCCGGCCGCCGCTACTCCGTGGCGATCGCGTTGAGGACGTTCATCCGCCCGGCCCGGAACGCCGGCATCAGCGCGGCCAGCAGGCCCACCACCGCGGAGCCGATGAAGACCGTGATGATCGTGGACCACGGGATCTCCAGGACCCGCATGCCTTCCAGGGCCATCAGCTGCTGGCCGGCCGCGCCCCAGGCGAGGCCGAGGACGAGGCCGAGGAGCGCGCCGAAGAGGGCGATGACGACCGATTCGAGGCGGATCATCCGCCGCAGCTGGCGCCGCGACAGGCCGATCGCCCGCATCAGGCCGATCTCCCTGGTCCGCTCGACCACCGAGAGGGCGAGGGTGTTGATCACGCCGAGGATGGCCACGATGATCGCCAGTGCCAGCAGGCCGTAGACCATGTTGAGCAGCTGACCGACCTGGTCCTGGATCAGCTCCTTGTACTCGGCCTGGTCGCGGACGTCCATCTGCGGGTACGGGTCCATGGCCGCGTCGAGCGCGGCGCGGGCCGCGGTCTCCTGGCCGTCGACCGCGCCGGCGAAGAGCATGCTGGGCAGCGGCATGGCGTCCGGGACGGCGCCGCGCGCCGTCTCCGTGGAGACGTACCAGGTGCCGTTGCCGACCATGGCGTCGCTGGAGAGGATCGCCCGCACCGTGAGGGTGGTGGCGCTCTCCGCGCCGTCGAAGGTGACCGGCAGTTCGTCGCCGATCCCGATGCCGAACTCCTCCGCGTCGTCGCTGCCCACGGAGACGGAGTCGGGCCCGAACACCTCGCCGAGGTCGCCCTCGACGACGTCCATGGCGAAGTCCTGCTGGTAGGTCGGGTCGGTGGCGGTCAGGTTGACGTCGACGTCCTCGCCGTTCGGCATGACGACGGCGGTCTCCATGTTCCTGATCTCGGTGACGTGGTCGAGCTCCGCCACGCCCTGCACCGCCGCGCCGGCCTCGGGGAGGATCGGCATGAAGTTGGAGGTGGTGATGATGTAGTCGGCGCCGGCCGACTGGTCTATCTCCTCGGTCGCGGAGGCCACCATCGAGGAGCCGACCACCGAGAGGCCGGCGACCAGCGCGAGGCCGATCATCAGGGCGGAGGCGGTGGCGCCGGTGCGGCGCGGGTTGCGCAGCGCGTTGCGCTCGGCGAGGCGGCCGACCGAGCCGAAGCCGCGGAGCAGCACCGCGCTGAGCCCGCGGACCACCAGGCCCACCAGGGCCGGGCCGACCAGGATCAGGCCGACGAGGCTGAGCACCACGCCGATGGCGAGGAAGCCGGCGCCGTCAGCCGCCGAGTCGACGGAGGCGGTGGCGGCCAGGGCGCCGAGGCCGAGGAGCGTGAACGCCGTGCCGATGCCGGCGCGGATCCGGCCGGCCCGGACGTCGTCCGGCAGGCCGGAGTCGCGGAGCGCGGCCATCGGGCTGATCTTGCCGGCCCGGCGGGCCGGGATGTAGGCGGCGAGCAGCGTGACGACGACGCCGAGCACGATGCCGACGATCGGCACGTTCGGGTTGATCGTCAGGTCCTCGGTGCTGAGGTTCATGCCGACCGCGTTCATCACGGCCATCAGGCCCACGGCTATGCCGATGCCGGCGCCGAAGCCGAGCACCGAGCCGATGACGCCGAGGAGGAGCGCCTCGATGAGCACGGAGCGGTTGACCTGGCGGCGGCTCGAGCCGATGGCCCGCATCAGGCCGATCTCGCGGGTGCGTTGGGCGACCAGCATGGAGAAGGTGTTGACGATCAGGAAGATCCCGACCAGCAGCGCCAGGCCGGCGAAGCCGAGCAGCACGTACTCGAGGATCCCCAGGACCTCGCCGAGCGCGTCGCGGTTCTCCTCGATGTACTCGTCGGCGGTCTGGAGCTTGTAGGTGTCGGCGCCGACCACGGAGGCGATGGCCGACTTGAGGTCGGTGTCGCTGACCGCGCCGGTGGAGTCGACGTTGACCGAGGTGTAGCCGTCGACGCCGCCGAGCAGGTACTCCTGGGCGGTCGGCAGGTCGAGGTAGAAGATCGCCGCACCGGGGTTGGTGATGGTGAAGTCGGCGATGCCGCTGACCGTGGCCTGGTAGTCGCCGATGGCGGTGATCAGGCGGATCGGGTCGCCGACGGCGATGTCCTTGTTGTCGGCCGTGTCGCCGTCGACCATGATCTGGCCCGGCCCTGACGGCGCCGAGCCCTCGCGGATCTCCGAGGTGCGCAGCTCGACGTCCGACCAGTTGGTGACGATGGTCGGGGCGCCGGTGGTGGGGCCGAGGTTCTCGTTGTCCGCGTCGGCGGCGACGGCGTTGGTGGCGGCGATGGTGCCGGTGACCTCGGCGACGCCGTCGACCGAGGCGATCTCGTCGACCACGGAGGACGGCACGGTGTCCGGGATGCCGGTGGCCGGGCCGGTGTCCTCGAAGGAGCTGGCCTCGCCCTCCTCCTCGGCGGGCGCGATCACGACGTTCGAGGCGGACTGGGCGAAGAGCTTGTCGAACGTGGTGTTCATGGTGGCGGTGAACACCAGGGTGCCGCAGACGAACGCCACCGAGAGGACCACGGCCATCCCCGACAGGGCCATCCGGCCCTTGTGCGAGAAGAAGCTGCGGAGCGAGGTCTTGAGGACGGTCACGACGTACGCCCCTGCGCCTCGAAGCCACGCATGCGGTCCAGCACCCGGTCGGCCGTCGGCTCGCGCATCTCGTCGACGATGCGGCCGTCGGCCAGGAAGACGATGCGGTCGGCGTAGGCGGCGGCCACCGGGTCGTGGGTGACCATGACGATGGTCTGGCCGAGTTCGTCGACGGAGCGGCGGAGGAAGCCGAGGACTTCGGCGCCGGCGCGGGAGTCGAGGTTGC
>NZ_BAAGPR010000125.1:0-21390 GCF_054783955.1 Streptomyces mayteni
TGACCAACAACAGATGACGTGCCCCGTGCTCCGTGACCAGGTGACGCGCCACCAACGCACCAAGACCACCCGTACCCCCCGTCACCAACACCGTGCCGGCCGGGTCGGCGGTGCGCGGCATGGTCAGGACGATCTTGCCGGTGTGGCGGGCCTGGCTCATGTGACGGAACGCCTCGGGGGCCCGCCGGATGTCCCAGGTGCGCAGCGGCAGGCTGTGGACGGCGCCTGACTCCACGAGCCGTACGACCTCGGTGAGCAGTCGCCGTATCTTCTCCGGGCTGGCGCCGAGCAGGTCGAACGCCTCGTAGCGGGAGATGTGCGGGTACTGGTCGGCGACGTCGCGCGGATCGCGGATGTCGGTCTTGCCCATCTCGGCGAATCGTCCGCCGTCGGCGAGGAGTCGGAGTGAGGCGTCCACGAACTCGCCGGTGAGTGAGTCCAGGACGACGTCGACGCCGCGCCCGCCGGTGACCGCCCGGAAGCGTTGTTCGAACTCCAGGGTGCGGGACGAGGCGATGTGGTGGTCGTCGAGGCCGAGTTGACGCAACGCGTCCCACTTGCTCTCGCTGGCGGTGGCGAAGACCTCGGCCCCCAGGTGACGGGCGAGCTGGATGGCGGCCATGCCGACGCCGCCGGCGCCGGCGTGTACCAGGAGGGTCTCGCCGGGAGCCAGGCGGGCGACCTCCACCAGGCCGAGGTGGGCCGTCATGTAGGCGATCGGCAGGGAGGCGGCCTGCTCGAAGGTCAGGCCGTCTGGGATGCGGGTGACCATGTGCTGGTCGGCGACGGCCAGCGGGCCGAAGAAGCCGGGGACCATGCCCATCACACGGTCGCCAGGCGCGAGGCCGGTGACGTCCTCGGCTGTCTCGACGACGACGCCGGCGCCCTCGCCGCCCATGGCGGCCGCGGTGGCGGGGACGACGCCCAAGGCGATGAGGACGTCGCGGAAGTTCAGGCCGGCGGCGTGCACGGCGATGCGCACCTGCCCGGCAGCGAGGGGCCCGGCGGCCTCCGGTGCGGGTATCAGGGCGAGGCTGTCCAGGGTGCCGGTCGAGACGGAGTCCAGCCGCCAGGCCGGGGCGTCGGCGGGTGGCACCATGGCGGCGCGTTCGCCGGACAGGCGGGTCAGCCGGGGTGCGGCCAGGGTGTCGCCGCGGACCATGAGTTGGGGTTCGTTCCGTGCGCGGGCGGTGGCCACCGCGGCGGCGAGACCGCCGGCGTCCGTGGTGTCCGGGGGGAGATCGACGAGCAGCAGGCGGTGTTCCCCGTCGGTGTGCTCGGACTGGGTGGCGCGGCATAGGCCCCAGACGGCGGCCTGGGCGGGGTCGACCCGGGCGGCGGTGTCCTGGGCGGTGGCGCCGCGGGTGAGGATGGCCAGCGGGATGCCAGCGAGGTTGTCGGTCGCCAGCCACCGCTGGACGGTGTCCAGCACCCGGGCGGTGAGGTCGTGGGCCGCGGCGGGGTCGGGCACCGGGCCGGTCGCGGCGCAGGGCAGGAGGACCACCTCGGGAGTGGTCCTTCCGTCGCGCATGGCGGCCCGGAGGGCGGCGATGTCCTGATGGGCCCGGACGGTGACACCGTCGGCACGGAGCGCGTCGGTCACGGCTCGGGCCGGGTCGCCGGCGGCGGTGACGACGGCCCACTCCGCGGGGGCGGGCGGGACGGTGTCAGCGCCGGGCAGCGGGGTCCAGGAGACCCGGTAGAGCGAGTCGACGCCGTCGGCCCGGGTGGCGTCGCCGGCGAGTTGCCCGGCGGACACGGGGCGGACCGTGAGGGCGTCGACGGAGATGACGGGGACGCCGGCGGGGTCGGTGGCGGTGAGGGAGATCGTGCCGTCGTCGCCGCGGGTCAGGGTGACGCGGAGGCTGGTGGCGTGGGCGGCGTGGAGGGTGACGCCGGACCATGCGAAGGGGACCAGCAGGGGGGTGTCGCCGTCGCGCCAGAGGGCGAAGCCGTGCAGGGCGGCGTCGAGCAGGGCGGGGTGCAGCCCGTATCGGGCCGCCTCGGCGCCGCTGGTGCCGCCGTCGGGCAGGGCGACCTCGGCGTGGACCCGCGTGCCGTGTCGCCAGGCGGCGCGTAGGCCGCGGAACGTCGGGCCGTAGTGGTAGCCGGCGGCGGCGAGGGTGTCGTAGAGGTCGTCGACAGGAGCGGGTTCGGCGCCGGCGGGTGGCCACGCGCCGTCCGGTCGGAAGGCCGGGGCGGTGGTGGGGGAGAGGGTGCCGCTCGCGTGCTGGGTCCAGGGGGCGTCCGGATCGGCGTCCTCAGGACGGGAGTGCACGGCGAGGCCGCGGCGGCCGGTCTCGTCGGGGGCCGTGACCAGGATCTGGGTGTGCACGGCACCGCGCTCGGGCAGCAGCAGGGGCGTTTGCAGGAGAAGTTCCTGGAGCTGGCCGCACCCCACCTGGTCGCCGGCGTGGACCGCCATCTCGACGAACGAAGTGCCGGAGAGGATGACGGCGCCGGCGACGGCGTGGTCGGCGAGCCAGGGGTGGGTGTCCCGGGCGAGCCGGCCGGTGACGACGATGCCGTCGCCGTCGGCGAGGGTCAGGGAGCCGCCGAGGAGTGGGTGGCCGGTTGCGACGAGCCCGAGGCGGGTGGCGTCGGTGGCCGGAGCGGGCGCCGAGAGCCAGTGGCGGTCGCGGGCGAAGGCGTAGGTGGGGAGTTCGACACGGCGCGGCCCGGCGGTGGCGAAGACGGCGTGCCAGTCGGCGGTGGCGCCGTCGAGGTGCAGGGCGGCCAGCGTGGCGAGCACCGCGTGTGGCTCGGAGGCGGTCTGGGACAGGGCGGCGACGACGGGGAGTTCGTGGCCGGCGGCGGCCAGTGCGTCGCGGAGGGCGTTGGTGTCGCCGGGGCCGAGGACGGCGCAGCGGGTGATGTCGAGGTCGGCGAGGCACCGGACGGCATCGGGGAGATGACCGGGGTCGTCGGCGAGACGTGCCCAGTGGTCGGGGCTGGCCAGTTCCTCGGGGAGCACCTCGTGGCCGGTCAGGCAGGACACGAAGGGAATGTCGATGTGACCGTGGGCGGCCGCGGCCGCGGCCGTGCGGAGCTCAGCCTGCCCGTGGGCGGCGACCAGGGCGCAGGCGTCGTCCAGGGACAGCGCGCCGGAGGCGTGGGCGGCGGCGAGTTCCCCCACGCCGTGACCGAGGAGGACGTCGGGCCGGACGTTCCAGGACTCGAAGAGGCGGAACAACGCGATCTCGACAGCGAAGAGGGCGGCTCGCGCGGCGACGGCGTCGCCCGGTGCCACGGCCGGGTCGGTGAGCAGGACCTCCCGCAGCGGGCGTGGGAGGGCAGCTCCGAAGTGGTGGTCGAGGCGGGCGCAGACAGTGTCGAACGCCGCGGCGAACGACGGGTGGCTGGCGTACAGTTCACGGCCCGCGCCCGGGCGGTGGCCGTCTTCGCCGGGGAACAGGAAGGCGACGCGGCCGCGGTTGCCGGTGCTCCTGCCGGTCAGCAGTCGCGGGTGGGGGACGCCGTCGGCCAGCGCCGTCAGGGCGTCGGTGAACTCGGCGCGGCTCTCGGCGACGATGACCGCGCGGTGGCTGAGGTGGGCTCGGGTGGTGGCCAGGGAGAAGCCGATGTCGGCGGCGCGCTCGGTCTCGGGGGCGGTCGCGAGTCGGTCGCGCAGCCTGGCGGCCTGCCGGGCAAGACCGGTGGCGCCGCGTGCCGACAGGACCCACGGGACGGGGCCGCCCGTGGCGGTGGTCGAGGTGGGATCGGCCTCGTTCGCCGTCTCGGGGGTGGGCTCCTCGAGGACGACGTGCGCGTTGGTGCCGCTGATACCGAACGACGAGACGCCGGCGCGGCGGGGGGCGTCGGCCTTGTCCCACGCTCGACGGGCGGTCAGTAGTTCGACGTCGGCGGTGTTCCAGTCGACGTGCGGCGAGGGCCGGTCGACGTGCAGCGTGGCCGGCAGGGTGCGGTGGCGCATCGCCATCACCATCTTGATCACCCCGGCGACGCCGGCGGCGGCCTGCGCGTGGCCGATGTTGGACTTGACCGAGCCCAGCCACAGCGGTCGGCCGGTGGGCCGGTCACGCCCGTACGTCGCCTGGAGTGCGCGAGCCTCGATGGGGTCGCCGAGGGTGGTGCCGGTGCCGTGGGCCTCGACGGCGTCGATGTCGGCGGCGGTCAACCGGGCGTCGGCCAGCGCCTGCCGGATGACCCGCTCCTGCGAGGGGCCGTTGGGGGCGGTCAGCTGGCTGCTGGCGCCGTCCTGGTTGACGGCCGAGCCGCGGACCACGGCGAGCACCGGGTGCCCGTTGCGTCGGGCGTCGGCCAGGCGCTCGAGTAGCAGCAGCCCCGCGCCTTCGCCCAGGGCGGTGCCGTCGGCGGCCGCCGAGAACGCCTTCACCCTGCCGTCCTCGGCCAGGCCACGCTGACGGCTGAAGTCGACGAGGGAACCGGGCGTGGACATCACGCTGACGCCGCCGGCCAGCGCGAGTTCGCACTCGCGGCGGCGCAGCGCCTGCGCGGCGAGATGGAGGGCGACCAGCGACGAGGAGCAGGCCGTGTCCACGGTGACGGCCGGCCCCTCGAAGCCGAAGGTGTAGGCGACGCGCCCTGACGCGACACTGCCCGCGCTGCCGTTGACGAGGTAACCGTCGTAGCCCTCGGGGGTCTCGGAGAAGCGGGAGCCGTAGTCGTTGTACATCACGCCGGCGAACACGCCGGTGTGGCTGCCGCGCAGGGAGACGGGGTCGATCCCGGCGCGTTCGAGTGCCTCCCAGCCGGTCTGGAGCAGCAGTCGCTGCTGCGGGTCCATGGCGAGCGCCTCGCGGGGATGGACGCCGAAGAACTCGGCGTCGAACTCGTCGGCGTCGTCGAGGAAACCGCCGTGCCGGGTGTAGCAGGTGCCGGAGCGGCCGGGGTCCGGATCGTAGAGGCCGTTCAGGTCCCAGTCCCGAGTGGTGGGAAACGGGGAGATGGCGTCCCCGCCGTCGGCGATCAGCCGCCACAGGTCCTCGGGGGAGCGGGCCCCGCCCGGGTAGCGGCACGCCATGCCGACGATCGCGACGGGCTCGTGGTGCCGGGCCTCCGCCCGCAGCAGACGTTGGCGGGTCTGCTGCAGATCCGCGGTGACTCGCTTGAGGTAGTCGCGCAGCTTTTCTTCATTCGCCATGTTCTGCAGTCCCCTTGGCGGACGGAGCGACGGAAAGCGGCCTGGTGGTGGCAGGGCTCGGGTGACCAGGCAACGATTTCCCGCCGCACTTACCCGGGACTTGGCGGGGGCTTGGCGGTGCCTTAACCCGGGTCGTTTCCGGCGGCGACTCGGCCGTCCTTAAGGATCGGCCAAGGCGTGTCATTAGCGTCAGGCTGGACCAGCCATGTCCTCCTGAGGACGTAATCCGAGGACGGATGATGCGACCGACAGAACCGAAGGAACGAACGCCGGGACGGCTACTGAAAGCCGGCACCGGATGGGATGAGACATACGCGCGGTGCGTGAGCCTGGCACCGGAGGCGTTCGACGACGAGCGGGTCCGCAACCTGTGGGCCGGTACCTGGCAGCCGGACGGGCTTCCGCAACCCGCCGTCTCCCCGGTCGACGGGACGCCGCTTCCTGGGCCACCCCTCCTCAGCGGCGCCGAGGCGTACGAGGCGGTGCGCGCCGCCTACGACGCCCACCAGGCGTGGCGCCGGGTACCGCTGGCCGAGCGGAAGTCGCGGGTGAGCGCCACCCTCGACGCGCTGCTCGAACACCGCGACCTGCTCGCCCTGCTGCTCGTGTGGGAGATCGGCAAGCCATGGCGGCTGGCCCGCGCGGACGTCGATCGTTGCATCGACGGGGTGCGCTGGTACGTGGCCGAGAGCGAGGGGCACCTGGAGGGCCGCGTCGCCCTCGACGGGCCGGTGTCCAACATCGCCAGCTGGAACTACCCGATGAGCGTGCTGATGCACGCCATGCTGGTGCAGGCGCTGGCCGGTAACGCGGTGGTGGCCAAGGTGCCCACCAACGGCGGCCTGTGCTGCCTGACGCTGGCCTGTGCGCTGGCCGTGCGCAACGGGCTGCCGGCCACGCTGATCAGCGGCCGGGGCGGCGACCTCAACGAGGCGCTGGTCCGTTCGCCGCACGTGGGCGGCGTGTCGTTCGTCGGCGGGCGGGCGGCGGGCGGGCGCGTCGCCGCCGCGCTGGCCGGGCTCGGGCGCCGCCACATGCTGGAACAGGAGGGCCTGAACACCTGGGGCGTCTGGGAATACAGTGACTGGAAGCTGCTGAGCGAGCAGATCAGGAAGACCTTCGAATACGGCAAACAGCGGTGCACGGCATTTCCACGCTTCGTGGTGCAGCGCCGGATACTCGACCGCTTTCTGGACGCCTATCTCTCCGCGGTGCGGCAGGTGCGTTTCGGGAATCCGTTGGCGGTCACCGAGGCGAATGATCCCTTCCCTGACCTGGACTACGGGCCGCTGATCAACAACGCGAAGGCCAAGGAGTTGGCCGGCGTCACGGAGGAGACGATCGCCGGCGGCGGCCTGCCCGTCTACCGCGGGTCACTGGACGACGGCCTGTTCCTGCCGGGCCAGGACACGAGCGCCTACCTGCCGCCGACGGCGGTGCTTTCGCCGCCACGCTCCTCGCCGCTGTTCCACGCCGAGCCGTTCGGCCCGGTCGACACCATCGCCGTCGTGGACACCCGGGCGGAGTTGCTGTCCGCCATGAACGCCTCCAACGGCGCGCTGGTAGCGACCATCTCCTGCGACGACGAGCCGACCGCAACCGAACTCGCCCAGGACATAAGGGCGTTCAAGATCGGCGTGAACCGTCCCCGGTCGCGCGGCGACCGCGCGGAGTACTTCGGCGGCCACGGCAACTCGTGGCGCGGTGCGTTCGTCGGCGGCGAACTCCTGGTGCGCGCGGTCACCCGCGGCCCCAACCGCGAGCGCCTGCCGGGCAACTACGCCGACTACACACTGCTTCCCGCCTGACCCCGTTCGCCCGAGTTTCGTGAGGAGAAGGAACACATGGACAAGGCATCCCAGGTCATCCTGGTGACCGGCGCGACGGGCACGCAGGGCGGCGCCGTCGCCCGGAAGCTGCTCGCCGAGGGCTGGCGCGTGCGGGCACTGACCCGCGACCCGGCCAAGCCGTCCGCCCGGGCGCTGACCGCGCTGGGCGTCGAGCTCGTCCGCGGGGACATGGACGACCCCGCGTCCCTGACCGGGGCGATGAAGGGCGTCCACGGCGTGTTCAGCGTGCAGGCGGCCGCGGGCTCCGACCTGCCACCCGGCTTCGTCTGGCAGGACGAGGCCCGCTGGGGCGTGAACGTGGCCGAGGCCGCCGCCGAGGTGGGCGTCGAGACCTTCGTGTACACGTCCGCGAACGGCGCGGACACGCCGCGCGGCCTGTCGATCCTGGAACCCAAGGCGCGGATCGAGCGACGGATCGCGGAGCTCGGCCTGCCCGCCACGGTGGTGCGCCCGACGACGTTCATGGAGAACTTCGTGCACCCCCTGGTGGGCCTGCAGGGCGGGAAGTTCACCACCGGCCTGAAGCCGGACATCGGGCAGCAGTTCATCGCCGCCGACGACATCGCGGTCTTCGTGGTGCTGGTGTTCGCCCGGCCCGATGAGTTCCGGGGCCGCAGCTTCGAGATCGCCGGGGACGAGCTGACGCCGCCGGAGACCGCGGAACTGCTCAGCCGGCGGACCGGCAGGACGATCGAGTACGTGCAGGTGCCCGACGAAGCGCTGCGGGCGCGCAGCGAGGAGGTGGCGGACGGGTTCGAGTGGATGAACCAGCGGAAGATGGCACAGGCGGACATCCCGGCCCTGCGCCGCCTGCACCCGGGGCTGCTCGACCTGGAGACGTGGCTCGACCAGGGAGGCGTGGAGCGGATAACCGCCCACCTCGACGGTCGGACGCCGGTCGCCTGACCGGTCGGCGACGCCGGGTGGTCGTGCCCCGACCTGGTCGGGGCCTGACCACCCGGCAGACCCAGCGGCGTGGCACACGTGTCGGGCCCTGCCGCGGGGAACTCGTCAGCGGCAGGGCCCGGAGGGCGTGGTGGGAGGGCCGGCGGCCCGCGGGTCACTCGGCCACGTAGGTACGGCGCACCCATTCGAACACGCGCAGTCGCTCGCCGTCCTTCTCCACGGTCTCCGTCGTCGGCCGGAAGTGCTCGTACGCGTTGCCGACGGGCAACTTCAGCGTGTCGGCGACATCGCCCACGTGCCGCAGGCGTAGCCGAGCAGGAAGGTGAACGGGCCCGCCGCGCAGCAGCACGTTCGGCCTGGGCAGGGACATACGGCAGCACACTCCGATCGTCGTCAGGGGTCGGTGGGGCGGGGACGTCAGCGGCCCCGCAGGCGGCGGCGCAACCGGGCGACGCGCAACAGCAGTCCGGTCAGCACACGCGCCGGCGGGCGGGTGCCGCTCATCGAGAGCAGCGAGTTGGGCACCCAGAGCCGGATCTCGTCGGCGTGCCCCGGCGAGCCGTGGACGTCGTCGTACTCGGTCAGGAACAGGTTCCTGACGTGTCGCCGCAGTTGGACGACGTCGCCCAGTGGGATGACCTCGTCCCGCAGGCTCGCCGTGTAGTGGACGGGGATGTCCAACGAGTGCAGCAGGGCCGGCTCGAGCGCCCAGGGGGCGAGCAGTTCGGGCAGTTCGTCGACCGGGGAGCCGGTCAGGTGGGCGATGGTGTCCACGGTCACCCGCGGCAGCCGCCCGAACCACTCCAGGTCGGTGAAGAAGTCGCTGATCGGGGCGCCGACCGTGAGGACGCCCCGCAGACGCCGGTCGTCGGCCGCGCAGCGTAGCGCCAGGTGGCCGCTGAAGCTCAGGCACGCGGCGTAGGTGTGGTCGACGTCGGCGCGGCCCTCGACGGCGTCCAGCACGGCGGACAGCATCCGCCAGCTGTCGGCGTCATAGGGCAGGGTGTTCTCGCCCACCCCCGGCAGTTCGGTGACGACCATGGCCATGCCGAGCCGGTCGGCCATCGGCAGGATCTGCGCCCACTGTTCCTTGATGCTGATGATGCCGCCCATCAGGATCACCAGCGGGCGCGGCCGCTCGGCGGACAGGCCGCCCGCCCAGCAACTGACGCGCCCCTTGGGCAGCTCGACGTCCAGCCGCTCGACACCCGGCCTGGTCTCCGCCCAGCGGGTGAACGTGGACACGCAGGAAGTGAGCGCGGCCTGCCGGGTGGGACCGTCGACGTAGGGGAAGCGCGCCATGTTGGAGCAGCGCACGGCCCCCAGGAGGTCGTCGTCCGCCGCCAACTCGTCGGCCGCCCGGCTCCACTCCACGGCCCAGGAGCCGGGCCTGGCCTCGTCGTCGCTGTCGATCCGGTCCAGGATCGGCCGGTAGTGGGTCTCGGGCATGGCCTGGGCCTGGGCGTGACCGACCACGAACTGCTTGAGCTCGTCGATGTCGTTCATGACTCTCCCGCGACTGGGACGGCCGCCGCGACGTCGTCGGGCGCGGCGACGGACGGTGGAGGAGGGAAGGACTCGAGCCCCTCCTTGATCTCGGTGAGGATCTCGGCGGCCTCCGCACCGTCGATCACCCGGTGGTCGAAAGCCAGGTTCAGTCGCATCATCGGCGCCGCCGTCACCCGCCCGTCGCGCACCACGGGACGGTCCAGGATCCGCCCCACGCCCAGGGTGATCGTGGTGCCGCCGACCGAGTGGAAGCCATCCACCGCCCGATGCCCGAGCGACGTCACCGCGAAGGTGCCCTGGCGTTCCGGCCGCCCGCCCAGTGGGCGGGCCGCCCGGTGGTAGAGGAACCGGCCCAGCCACATGGGCAGGCGGTGCAACAGCCGTAACGGGGCGAGCTCCGGCATGGCGTCGGCGTCCCCGTCCCGCATGCCGTCGACGCGCCCCTGGATCTCGGCCAGGTCCGCGCGGTCGAGCGACGGCAGCACGGCGGCCAGGACGACGCGGCGGCCGGCGAGCGACTTGTCGAACGTCACCTTCCCGGACACCACCGGATACTGCGCCACCCGGGGGCGTACCCGGCCCTCGATCGCGGCGTTCGCCTGCGGGTGCCTGGCCAGTACGCGTCCGGCGGCGTGCAGGACGTAGGACACGTACGCGTACCGCCGGTCGTGCTGGCGGGAGGTGGCCCGATGCCCGCGGACGTTCGTCATATCCACGTCGGTGTCGAGGAACACGGGGGAGAACCCGCGGATCTCCTCCAGGAAATACAGTGTGTGTCGGCGCTGCCGGATGAATGGCTTCCCGCTCATGTTCTCAGCCGTTCAGCCGCAGAGCGTGATGTCGAGACTGACCCGGGTGTCGTAGTCCGGCGGCACCTGGAGAATTCGCCACCGCATCGTGCCGACCTTGCCCTCGTACACCCCCGTGGTGCCGCGGATGTGGAAGGTGTTCCAACCGCCCACCAGCATCGCGGTCCGATCGACGAGACCGGTTCCGGTGAAGTTCCCGTCGGGCAGCTGCGCCGTGTGGTTGTAGGTGGTCATCAGGTGGCCGTCGGCCCGCCGGTAGACGGCGTTGACATATCCGACGGCCTCGCCGACCTGCTCGTCGTTCTCGTCGTAGATGTGGTCGTAGTAGATCAGCGCCTCGCCCACGTTGTTGACGGGGTAGGGGTCGACCGGGCCGAGCCAGAACGGCTCGAGTGTCTCCTCCGTCCAGCCCTCGGGGACGCTCACACACTCGCCCCGGCCACCCGCGACCGACTCGGCGGACGTCGAGTCCGAATCGTCGGCGATCGACGATCCGCTGATCGCCAAACTGAGTGCTGCGGCCGTCGCAACGCTGGCCGCCGTGCGCGTGTGCCGCTTGCGGAAACGCGTCATTGCTTTCCCTTCCCGGGTGTCCCGATAACCGTGTCACAGCAGGCCGCTAAGGCGACCTACCCCCGGCATCGTCATGGGAACGACTAAAGCACCCCTAAATCCCATGAAAATGCGCCGAGTTTTTGCTGAAGAGCGCGGTGAGCAGCGGACGGGGGACGGTGCGGGCGGGCGGGCAAGGGCGGGGCAAGTGCCGCTTAAGCCCTCGCGCGCAGGATGCCGCTATTCACCCGAACAACGGTCGGCATCATCGCCGCCGCCGTTCAGAAAGGACAGGGATGGACGCGACAGACATTCGCATCCTGTCGGCGGGATCCGCCCTCCCGGGGCCGCCCGTGGACAACGCGACCCTTGCCCGGCGGTTCGGGATGGACCAGCTCTTCCAGCAGTGGATCGACACCTTCATCGGCACGGGCACGCGTCACCTCGCGGTCGATCTGGACAGCGGTGAGGTGACCGCCACCCTCGTCGACCTCGGCGAGCGGGCGGCCCGGCTGGCCATCGAGCGGGCCGGCCTGACCACGCCCGACATCGACGTGCTGGTGTTCGCCTCCGCCACCCCCGACGCCCTGCTGCCCACCACCGTCAACCTGGTCGCCGACCGCCTGGGCATCAACGACGTGCCCACCTACCAGGTGCAGTCGGGCTGCTCGGGCGCCTACCAGGCGATCGACCTGGGCCGCCAGCTGCTCCTCACGCCCGGTCGGCGCCACGCCCTGGTGATGGGCGGCGACGTGCTGGTCAAGCACTTCGACCTGTCGATGGACGTCAGCCGGCTCGCGCCCCCGGAACTGGTGAACATGCTGCTGTTCGGCGACGGCGCCGGCGCCGCCGTGCTGACCCGGGACCGGTGGCCGGGCACGACCGCGATCCGCCACGTCCTCAACCGCGTCACCGGCCTCGGCCGCGCCCCCGGCCAGACCGTCGAGTGGTTCGGGCTGACCGACCGGCACGACGACCGGCCGGCCGCCAGCGAGGACTACAAGGCGATCGAGGAGCACGTGCCGAAGATGGCGCGGGAGATCGTGAACGACCTGCTGGCGGCGCTGCGCTGGACCGAGGACGAGGTCGACTACCTGCTGCCACCCCAGCTCTCCGGCCAGATGTCCGACCGCGTCACCAAGGAGCTCGGCATTCCGGGTGCCGAGGAGATCGTCTGCGTCCGCGAGACCGCGAACACGGGCAACGCCGTGCCCTTCATCCAGTTGGAACGCCTGCTGCCCGAACTCGTCACCGGCGACCGGACGTTGGGCGTCACCGTCGAGTCGAGCAAGTGGATCAAGGCCGGATTCGCGTTGGAGAGGGTCTGATCGGCCGTGCGTGACGAACCCGCCGCCCAGCGCCCCAGCACCCCACTGGCCACCCTGCGCGAGCTGCACCGCGCCGGAGACCTGACGAAACACTACGCGGACGTCCCTCGCCTGCTCGCCGAGCTGGAAGGCAAGGACCGCGCCGCCGCCGGCCGGCTGCTCGCCCGGCTCGACCCCGACGAGGTGCGGCGCGCCCACCCCGAGGCCCCCACCGTCACCGTCGCGATCACGGGCCACGGCACGCTCTCCGAGCTGGTGCCGGCCCTGACCGCGGAACTCGCCAGGCACGGCCTCCTGGCCAGGATCCGGGTGAGCGACTTCGACTCCTACGTCTTCGACCTGTCCGACCCGGACAGCGCCCTCTACGCATACGACCCGGACCTGACCCTGTGCGTGCTCGACCCCTGGATCGTCCTGGACGCGCTTCCCCTGCCGTGGACCGCGGCCGACGCCGCCGACCTGCTGGAGGAGAAGCTCACCCTGCTCGAACGGATGGTCTTTCGGCACGAGGACACCGCCCGCGGCACCCTGGTCCTCAACACCCTCCCGTTGCCGCGACTCGTCACCGCCCAGCAGGTGGACCGGACCTCCCGCGCCCGGGTGGCGGCCGCCTGGCACGAGGCCAACGCGCGGCTGCTGCGACTGGCCCCCGACCACCCCCGCCTGACGGTCTTCGACGTGTCACCGTGGCTGGCGGCCGGCGTGCCCGCCACCGACCCCCGGCTCAGCGGCTACGCCAAGGCCCACCTCTCGACCGAGATGCTTGCCGAGTACGCCCGCGACGTGGGGCACCTGGCACGGCAGGTGACCGGCGCGACGAAGAAGGTACTCGCGGTCGACCTCGACCAGACCCTGTGGGGCGGCGTGCTCGGCGACGAGGGACCGGACGGCGTCGAGGTCGCGGAGACCCCTCGTGGCGAGGCGTTCCAGGGCTTCCAGCGGGTGATCGCGCAACTCGCCTCCCAGGGCGTCCTGCTCGCCGCCGTCAGCAAGAACGACATCGAGCCGGTGCGCGAGCTCCTGCGGACCCACCCCGGGATGACGCTGCGGGAGGACCACTTCGTGCGGGTGGTCGCCAACTGGGCACCCAAGCACGACAACCTGCGGCAGCTGGCCGCCGACCTGAACCTGGGCGTCGACTCCGTCGTGTTCGTCGACGACTCGCCCTTCGAATGCGGCCTGGTCCGGCACGAGCTGCCCCGGGTGGCCGTGGTCCCGCTGGACACCGAACCCACCCTGCACGCCGAGAAGCTCCTGCACGACGGCTGGTTCGACGTGCGCAGCGTCACCACGGAGGACCGGCGGCGACCCACGCTCTACCGGGAGGAGCTGACCCGGAAGGACTTCCTCGCCACCTTCGAGTCCGCCGATGACTACCTGCGGAACCTCGACGTCACCGTGCGACTCGGCGAGGTCACCGAGCAACAGGTGCCGCGGGTCTCCCAGATCACCATGCGCACCAACCAGTTCAACCTCACCACCGAACGCCTCGGTGAGCCGGACGTGCGGCGCCTGGCCGACGCCCCGAACGCCCGGGTGCTGACCATCCACGCCGCGGACCGGTTCGGCGACAACGGCCTGGTCGGCGCCGTCTTCACCCGCCGCGACCAGGACACCACCCACATCGACAACTTCCTCCTCAGCTGCCGGGTCTTCTCCCGCGGCATCGAACAGACATGCCTCGCCGCGGTGTTGCGGCAGGCCAGGGCCGACGGGGCGGCGGCGGTGGAGGCCAGGTACCGGCGCTCCGCCAAGAACGGGAAGGTGTCCGGCTTCTACCCGCGCGCCGGCTTCAGCCAGGTGACGGACGACGGCACCACCACGGTGTTCCGCCACGACCTGGCGACGCTGCCCGAGCCCGCACCCCATGTGCGGCTACGTAACGAGCTCAACGGATCGGAGAGCACACCGTGAACAGCCTCGCCGACTTCGTCACCCTGGTCCAGGAGGAACTCGGCCTGCCGGTGACGTTGGACAACGTGGCGGCCGACTTCGACACCCTGCCCGACTGGGACTCCGTCCACCTGCTCACGCTACTGGCCCTGCTGGAGCGGGAGACCCAGCGCCCGGTGTCCCTGCCGGACATGATGGCGGCCACCAGCCTCCGGGACGTCTACACGCGTGCGGTGACATCGTGACCCGGACCCCGGGGCCCGGCGCCGGCGTCGGCGGACTCACCCGCTACCTGGCGCGGCCCCCGCGTCCCGACGCCCGCACCAGACTCGTGTGCCTCCACCACGCGGGCGGCGCCGCGTCCCTCTTCCGGGGATGGCCGGCGCACCTGGCCGAGGACGTCGACGTGCTCCCGGTCCGGCTGCCGGGCCGCGAGAGCCGCGTACGGGAGACCCAACCGCGTGACATGGCCGAGCTGGTGACCGAACTCGACGACGAGCTGACCCCTGTCCTGGACGAGCCACACGTCCTCTACGGGCACAGCATGGGCGCCCTGATCGCCCACGACCTGACCCTGCGACGCCTGCGCCGTGGCGCGCGACTGCCCGACCGGCTACTGGTCGGTGCCTGCGCGGCACCGCCCCACGCACGCGCCCTGGCCGAAGCCGCCAGCCTGCCCGACGACGACCTGACCCGCCTGCTGTTGGCCGGCGGCGGGACCGCGACCATGCTGCTCGACCACCCGGAATGGCTGCGCCTGAGCCTCGCCCTGCTCCGGTCGGACCTGCGGCTGTGCGGCAGTCGCCGGCCGGACGACGACCACCCGCTGCCCTGCCCCATCGAGGCGTTCGCGGGCCTGTCGGACGCCCTGGTGCCGCCCGAGCATGTCCGGGCCTGGGCACGCCACACCACGGCCGGAGTCCGCACGCACTGGATGCCCGGCGGTCACTTCTACACCTGGGAGTCGCCCACCGTGTTCTTCCACCGGCTGTCCGAAGTCCTGGCGCCGACCCCCGCGGCCAGCCCGGGCTGAACGCCGGCCGGCCGCCCCGCCGGCCGGCGTGGACGGACCGAGGTCCTGGCATCTCCGGATGCCAGGACCTCGGTCCTTTTCGCGCTCTCCGCTCCGTGCGCCCCGCGGTGCCGCGGCCGCCGCCCGGTGCTCACAACCGCTGTCCCAGAAGTCCCTCACCGACCAGCAGGACGTGCTCCGCGCCGTCATCCGCGAGCACGCACTGCTGCAACTCGCGTAACGAGCGGCACGGCTCGAGACCCAGCTCGTCGTTGAGCCGGCGACGCGCCAACTGGTAGACGTCCAGCGCCTCGGCACGCCGATCGGTGCGGTACAGGGCCAGCATGAGATGCCGGTAGAACACCTCACGCAGCGGGTTCTCCACCAGGAGCTGCTGGAGACGCGGGATCACGTCACGGTAGCGGCCCATCTGCAGATACGCCTCCACCAGCATCTCGGCGCACTCGACCCGCAGTTCGTCGAGCCACGTGACGAAGCCGTGGACGATGGGACCGTCCCGGATCTCGTCGAGCGCCGGTCCGCGCCACAGCCCCAGCGCCTCCTCGAAGCTGCGCACCGCCTTCTCGCGCTCGCCGATCAACGCGTGGGTGCGCCCCTCCTCGACCCCCCGCTGGAAATCCAGGGCGTCGAACTCGTCGGAGCCGATCTGGATCACATATCCCGGAGACCGCGTCACGATCGGACTTTCGGACTGCCGTGGCCGGCCGAGGAATTTCCGCAGCTGAGAGATGTACACGTGCAGCGAGGTGGCGGCCCGGCGAGGAGCTCGTTCTCCCCATAATTCGGTGCACAACTGCCCCATGGTCACCATCTGACCCGAGCGGGACAGCAGCGCCGCCAGGAGAAGTTCCATCTTGTGGGCGCTGAGATATGTGGGTCCATTCGAGTCGACGACGCGAAGAGAACCGAGAACCTCATATCGCATACCTTTCCCCCCATGTTGGATGGCCGTCACGTGGAAAGCAGCCGATATTTGGTACGCATTCCAAGCTGCCAGTCCCCGCTGTCCCCGCTCAACCCCTACCCCACCCCTCAAGAGGGTGTTGACAAAGTCGGATGTAACCGTCGGTATGCGTTTTCCGGCAGTTGGCCGCCCGTTCCGGGAGGCTAACCTTCCGTGGGCAGGGAGCGCGGAGGTGTCATTCGTCGAAGCTCCCAGCGGCCGCCTATGTGAAGCTTACGATAAATTCTTGTGAGATGCTGTTCCACCGTGCTCATGGTGATAGATAGTTTGCCTGCTATTTCGCGGTTGGTGAGACCGTGAGCCGCCAGAACGGCGACTCTCCGCTCGGAGTCGCTGAGCCGGGTAAAAGGCGGCGCCTCGTCGTCCCCCGTCGCCTCGGTTTGCGCCGTGGCCCCGGGAAGTATCTCCTCGCACAGCGGCCACGCCCCACACTCCCTGGCCAGGTGCCAAGCCCGACGTCGGACCGTCAGCGCCGTCGCCGCGTCACCGGCGGCCTCGTACGCCGCCCCCAGGTCGCCGAGGGCCCGGGCCGTCTCGTAGCTGTCGCCGAACCGCTTCAACTCCCGTGCGGCCTGCGTCAGAACCGGAATGCGTGCGGCGCCTGGCGCGACCAGCGCGGCCTGCAGACGCAACGTCATCCCCCGGACCCGCCGGCTGCTGGCGTCACGCGCTTGGTGCTGCGCCTTCAACAGCCGGGCGGCGCTCTCCCGGTCCCCGATCCTGAGCTGCGCCTCGGCCGCGTCCAACCGCCAGGGCACCAGGGCCGGATTGTCCACACCCCAGCGTCTGGCCAGCTCGCCGACGCTGGTGAAGTACTCGAGCGCGGCGAACGCGCTGCCGAGGGCCAGCTGGTGGCGTCCCTTCGCCCGCAGAATGGGCATGCTGCCCATGTTCGAGGCCACCTGCCGCGGCGGCGCCGTCTGTTCGAGCAGCGCGTCGGCGTCGGTGGGCCTGCCCAACTCGACGAGCGCGAGGACCTGGCTGAGACCCGGCGCGACGGCGAACGTGCTCCCGTCCTGGTCGGGCACCGCGTTCAGGGTCTGCCGACCGAGCTCCAGCGCCTCCGTCAGCGCCCCGCGCAGCAGCGCCACCTCGGCCAGAGCGCTCAGGAACAGTGCCCCCCAGCCGGGCGCGTTGCGCCGCCGCGCCTCCTCGAGCAGGCGCTGCCCGTGGGCGACGGCGCGTCGCGGGCGGCCCGCGAAGGCGATCACCTTCAGGTAGTTGAGCACGAGCGGCACGGTGCCCTCGGACAGGGGAGTGATGTCGAGCCCGTGCTCGGCAGCCTCGGCCTCCGCGTCCCCCATGCCCTCGTCCGGGCCCAGCCACATCGTGCTGGACAGCCCCTGGGCCGGGAAAGTGTCGGCCCGCGCTGGCCAGGGCGGGACGGGGTCGACGTGCCCGGGGCGACTGCGGCGCGGCGGACCCGACGGTGCGGCGGGGCGGGGCGCCGACCAACACAGCGAGTCGTACATCTCGCACAGCGACGACCACACGCTCTGCTGGGTCACCCCCCGCTGGCCGGACGTCTCGACGTTCCACCCGTGGGCCAGCAGCATGCGGGTGAGCAGCGTGCTCTCGGCCGCCGGCAGTAGCCCGACCTGGTCGGCGTTGAGGGCCTGCAGCAGGGGCTGTTCCGCGGCGGCCGGGTTCAACCGCCACATGCAGGCGGCGAGCCTGACGTCGATCGCCGCCCTGACCCGTTCGTCCGCGCTGTGCTCCGCCGCGAGGGCCAGGAAACGGATACTCGACCGCGGGTCGTTCCGCGTGGAGGCGTGGTCGGCGGCCTCGTGCAGCACGGCGGCGCCCCAGTCCTCGGGAACCTGCCCGGCGTTGACGATGTGCCGGGCGATGCGGACGGGATGGGCGCCCTTCGCGTGCAGCGACACGGCCGCGGACTCGTGGAGCTCGGCACGGCGTTGGCCGGACACGTTCTCCAGCACGACGTTCCGGGCGACCGGGTGGCGGAACCGGTGGTCCTCGACGAGGCCGACCGCCTCGAGGATCCGCGTGCACTGCGCGGCCCTGGCCGGCGTGAAACCCATGAGCTCGCCGAGCAGGCCGGCCGAGGCGTCCTGCTCCAGGAGGGCGATGCCCAGGGCCACCTCCGCCACGTCGGCCCCGCTGCGTTGCAGACAGGCCAGCACCGCCTGCGCGAAGGGCCCCCGCAGCGCCGGATCCAGCTGCGCGGGCCCTGCCGATCCGGTGTCGGGCGGCACGCACTCCTCCAGCAGAGCGCGCAGCAGGAGCGGATTTCCCCCGGTGGCCGCGTGGTAGGCATCGAGTCGCCGGTGCGCGGCCGGGGCGACGGCGGTGGTTCTGCCCCGACAGCCGAGACGCGGGGAGCCGCCGTCCGCCGCGCGATGGCGCGCGATCAGTTTGACCACTCCGTCCCGGCTGAGCCGGTTCACGCGGATCCGATGGAAGCGGCCTATACGCAGCAACTCGGAGTTGAAGGCGAAGTTTCGCAGGTCGTGTTCGAGGAGCCGCGTGATCAGCAGCGTCACCCCGTGGGATTCGAATACGTGTAACAGACGCAGCAGAAAGTCGAGTTGAGGTGACTCGGTACGGTGCGCGTCGTCCAGGGTGATCACGAGGGGACGGCCGTTCACCGCCTTCGCCACATCCATCGAGTGTTGCGGCGTATCCGCGAACTCCCACCACTCGCCGCCGATGGAACAGCGCGTCAGCCCAGGTTTCCCGGAGGCCGACATCGCCAGCACGGCGGCCCCGCGGGATTTCGCCTCGGCGGCGGCCACGTTGAGAAGTGCCGTCTTACCGCATCCCGCGGCCCCCTCGATAGCGGCTACGCGGATGGTTCCCGAGGCGTCATGTGTCATGATCTCCCGCAGCGCCTCGAGTTCCGCTCGTCTCTCGATGAGCGTCATCTCTCCCCCTGGTCAGCAGGCGAACACTGCGTCGGGCACAGCACGGTGCAGCGTCGCCTGATAATCGAAACGAATTCGGGCTGGTCGACCCCCGTCACACACCGTCAGGTATCCATAGCCATGGCCAATCATCCTCAAACGCGTCATCGCGAGAGGTGCGGCCATCGGTCGGGCTTCTAAAGGATCCCGTGCGGCTTACTCTTGGGAAATTTTTTACTGGACGTCAAGAACGGCGGGTTCCGAGAGCTCGTCAGTCACCTGGCCGATCACGCTGCCTTGGATTTCCGGACACGACGCGCGCTCCGGGCCGGGGAAGCCGGTAGCGCACGGCGGCGGTGAGCGCCGCGACCGACGCAGGCCGCGAGACCGGGGTGGAGATCTTCCGTCAAGTCCCTTCCGGTGCGGAGGGCGAGCTCCTCGACGAGTGAACTCTCGATGGCCTCGTGGGTCTTCGGCCGCTCGGCTTCCAGCGCGGTCTCGCTGATCAACCGGGCCCCGAGCCGCCACCTGCTCGACATCGCCGGATCCGGCACATGCGCGGCGGCCGTCTTCGCGAGGACGTCCCGCAGCGGCATGCCGGCCGGTTGGGCGGCGCCCTGATCCCGCAAGCCGACCGCGCGGACGAGCGCGAGGCCGACGACGGCCTCCTGCTCGTTGGAGAAGTAGTTGTTGAACGTCCGGGGCGAGACTCCGACGACGGCGGCGACGTCCTCCACCAGGACCTTGTCCAGTCCGCGTTCGACCGCGAGGCGCGGCGCGGCCTCGCTCAGAGCGCGTCGCGTGGCTCGCCTCCTTCGCCCGCGCAGGCCGAGGTGCTGTCCCTCGTCTGTGGCCATGGCCAGATGGTAGTCAGATAAATGCGCACTCCGCAAGTTTTCCTGCTCAGCAGAATTCTTTGGGGGGATCGGTTGCGGAGGCCGCAGACGATCTTGGAATTAAGCCGTCGCCAAGCCCGTGCTTAGCCCCCCACCCGAGCCTGACCAGGGGCCGGGCACGCCTGACCTCCATTGCCGAACACCACACCAACCGGTCGATCTCAAGGGGCGGTTACTGCAATGACGAGTGACGCGAAGAGCCGTGAGCCGCAGGGCCGGAACCAGGCCACCGACGAGGCATCCGACGCCGTAGCCGTCATCGGCCTGGCCTGCCGCTTTCCCGGCGCTCCCTCCCCCAGCGCCTACTGGGACCTTCTCTGGAACGGCCGTCACGCCATCACCGAGACGCCCCCCGACCGGTGGAACGCCGACGAACTCCACGACGACGACCCCTCAGCCCCCGGCAGGATCAACTCCCGCTACGGCAGCTATCTGGACCAAGACAGCATCGTCGGGTTCGACGCCCGCTTCTTCGGCATCGGACCCCGCGAAGCGGCGGCCATGGACCCCCAACAGCGCCTGCTGCTGGAGCTCAGCTGGGAGGCGCTCGAAGACGCCCACACGCCTCCGGAACGCCTCACCGGCACGGCGACCGGCGTCTTCGTCGGCGCCATCTGGAACGACTACGCCGTCCTGCTGAACCGCGGCGGCACGGCTGCCATCCACCGCCACTCGTTCACCGGCGCCCAGCGCGGCATCATCGCCAACCGCATCTCCTACACCTTCGGACTGCGCGGGCCCAGCCTGGTCGTGGACTCCGCCCAGTCCTCCTCCCTGGTCGCCGTCCACCTGGCCTGTGAGAGCCTGCGCCGCGGCGAGAGCACCACCGCCCTGGTCGGCGGAGTGAACCTGACCCTGGCCCCCGAAAGCGCCGTCGCCGCCGGCAAGATGGCCGGCTTCTCATCAGACGGCCGGTGCTACACCTTCGACGCTCGCGCCAACGGCTACGTCCGGGGCGAAGGCGCCGCGGTCGTCCTCCTCAAACCCCTGTCCCGCGCGGTGGCAGACGGCGACCGCATCCACGCGGTGATCCGAGGCAGCGCCGTCAACAACGACGGCGGCGGCCAGGGCCTCACCGCCCCCGACCCCCACGCGCAGGAACACGTCATCCGACAGGCCTGCCTGAACGCGGGCGTCAGCCCTTCACAGATCCAGTACGTCGAACTCCACGGGACCGGAACCCGGGTCGGCGACCCGGTGGAGGCCGCCGCCCTCGGCGCGGCCCTCGGCCGCCCCCGCGACTCGGACTCGGGCCCCCTGCACGTCGGATCGGTGAAAACCAACATCGGCCACCTCGAAGGCGCCGCCGGCATCGCGGGCCTGGTCAAGACGATCCTCAGCCTGCGCCACCGCGCACTGCCACCGAGCCTGAACTACGAGACCCCGAACCCCCACGTCTCACTCGACGAGAACAACCTCCGCGTACAAGGCGCCCCCGGCCCGTGGCCCCACGAGGAACACCGGCTGATTGCCGGGGTCTCCTCCTTCGGGATGGGCGGCACCAACGCCCACGTGATCGTGGAGGAGGCGCCTGCTGTGGAGGTGGTCTCGTCGGTGGGTGTGCCGGCTGTGGGTTGGGTGGTGTCGGGTCGGTCTGAGGGTGCGTTGCGTGAGACGGCTGGCCGGGTGGTTGAGGCTGTGTCTGGTGACGGGTCGTTGGG
>NZ_BAAGPR010000126.1:0-21242 GCF_054783955.1 Streptomyces mayteni
GGGTGGGCGGGGAAAAACCCCGAGCGGCCGGCGGCCGCTGCAGGCCGCGCCAGCGAAAAGGGGCGGGTGGGCGGGGAACCCACGGCCAGCCGGCGGCAGCCGCTCACGCGGCTTGCGCGGAGCCGGCCCAGCGACCGCCCCCACACGCGCCAGCGAGGAGGGGCGGGTGGGTGGGGGAAAACCCCGGGCGGCCGGCGGCCGCCGCAGGCCGCGGGCGCGGGAAAGGGCGGGTGGGTGGGGGAAACCCCGCGCGGAGCGCACCGGGACGGTGGCGTCGTCCGTCGTCGTGACGACCGTGAGGCGTTGCGTGGCCCGGGTCAGGGCCACGTAGAGGGTGCGGAGCCCCGCCGGGGACTCGTCGCCGATGGTGGTCGGGGAGACCACCATCGTGGCGTCGTACTCCAGGCCCTTCGCCTCCAGGCTGCCAAGAACCATCAGGCGGTCCCCCGCCTCGCCGCGGAGGTCGGCCAGCCAGCCGGCGGCCGTCTCGCGCTGGCGCATCGCGACCACCACGCCGACCGTGCCCGGCACCTCGGCCAGCAGCCGGGCGGCCTCGGCCCTGGCCGCCGCCGGGAGCTCCGCCGTCGCGGCCACCGTGACGAACCGGGGTTCGATCCCGGTGGCGCGGACCGCCCGTGGCGGCACCGTGCCCGGCATGGCGCGGGCCAGCACGCCGTCCGCGACCCGGGCGATCTCGGCCGGGTTGCGGTAGTTGACGGTGAGTTCGAACCGCCGCCGCATCCGTCGTCCGAGGGCGCGGTCCCGCTCGGCCGTCGCCTCGGTCGGGTCGGGCCACGAGGACTGCGCCGGGTCGCCGACGATCGTCCAGGTGGCCTGCGCGCCACGCCGGCCGACCATCCGCCACTGCATGGGCGTGAGGTCCTGCGCCTCGTCGACGATGACGTGCGCGTAGTCCATCCGGTCCCCGGCCTCCGCCTCGGCCGCCCGGTCCCTGGTCGGCGCGGAGCGCTCGGCGTAGGTGGTCAGCTCGGCGAGCCCGGTGAACTGGTCGAGCGGGTCGGCCTCGCGGGGCGCCGCCGGCCTGGCCGGCGCGCCGAGCAGCGTCCGCAGCTCGTCGAGGAGCGCCACGTCGTGGGCGGAGAGCCCGGTGCCGGTCGTGGTCACCCGCCGCAGCGAGCGCGCCAGCTGTCGCACCTCACGCGGTCGCAGGATCCGGCGGGCCCAGCGGCCGAGCCGCCGCTCGTCGGCCATCGCGGTCAGCACCTGGAGCGGGGTGACCTCGGGCCACCAGGCGGCGAGGAAGTCGGTGAACGACTCCTCCTCCGCGATGTCCTCGTTGAACGCCTCGCGCGCCTCGGCGGCGAGCCCCGGGTCCTGGTAGCGGTCGGGCGCCCCGGACTTCCGCCAGAGCGCGTCGAGCAGCAGCCGGCGGGCGCGCGGCCGCAGCAGGTTGACGGGGGCCGTGCCGCCCAGCGCCTGCTGCCGCACCCGGGTCAGCTCCTCGCCGGCCAGCTCGACCCGGCGGCCGAAGGCGACGACCCGCAACCGGTCGGGGGCGTCGGGGCGTTCGACCACGCCGCGCGCCGCGTGCTGCAGCACCCGGGCCATCGCGGCCGAGCCCTTGGTCCTGGCGACGGCCGGGTCGTCGTACGCGTCGGCCTCGACGTCCTCGTAGAGCGAGCCGAGGGCCCGGATCGCGACCTGCCCCTCCTCGCCGAGCGACGGCAGCACGCCCTCGGTGTACGAGACCAGCAGCGGCGTCGGGCTGACCACCAGGATGCCGCCGGCGTAGCGCCGCCGGTCCTGGTAGAGCAGGTAGGCGGCGCGGTGCAGGGCGACGGCGGTCTTGCCGGTGCCCGGGCCGCCGGTGACCTCGGTGACGGCGGCGGCCGGTGCCCTGATCACCTCGTCCTGCTCGGCCTGGATGGAGGCGACGATGTCGTTCATCCGCCGCCCCCTGGCCCGGCCGAGCGCCGCCATCAGCGCGCCGTCGCCGACCACCGGCAGTTCGACGCCGCCGAGCAGCGCCCGCAGTTCGGGGCGGAGCAGGTCGTCCTCGACGCCGAGCACCCGGCGGCCGCGGCTGCGGATCACCCGCCGCCGCACCACCCGGCCGGGCGTGACCGGCGTGGCCCGGTAGAAGGGGGCGGCGGCCGGGGCCCGCCAGTCGATCACCAGCGGCACGTAGTCGGCGTCGAGCACGCCGAGCCGCCCGATGTGCAGGGTCTCGGCGATCTCGGCGACGGGCTCGCCGCCCTCCTCGCCGATCGCGTCGTCGGCCGGCTCGACGGAGGTCTGGGCGCCGTCCGGGCCGCGGACCCCGTCCTTTCCTGGCAGCAGGTCGATGCGGCCGAAGAGGAAGTCCTCGAACTCGTTGTTGAGCCGGGAGAGATGGAGCCCGGCGCGGAAGACCTGGGCGTCGCGCTCGGCGAGCGCGCCAGGCGTGCCGACCTGGACGCGGCTGGCCGCGTCGGCCATCAGGAACTCGGCCTCGTGGATCTTCTCCGTCAGCCGCCGGTACACGGTGTCCAGATGCCGTTGCTCGTCGCTGATCTCGCGTTCCCGCACGTCCATGGCGCGGTCCCCCTCTACGGCTGTCGGCTCGGCTGGCTGGAAGGCGTTCCACCGTACGCCCATCCGGCCGGCCGCGCGCGGCCCGTGCCAGCCGTTGGATGGCCCCGTCGGCGGCCGGAATCGACGCCGTCCGCCGTCACTCGCCGTACTTGGGGCCGTCCAGGGCGGGGTCGAGGGCGAGCCGGTAGCCGCGCTTGACGACGGTCTGGATCAGGGTCGGCACGCCGAGCGCCGTCCGTAGTCTGGCCATCGCGGTCTCCACGGCGTGTTCGTCGCGCCCCGCGCCGGGGAGCGCGCGCAGCAGCTCGGCGCGCGGCACCACCCAGCCGGGGCGGCGGGCCAGCACCCGCAGCATCGCCATGCCGGCCGGCGCGACCGGCCGCAGCTCGCCGTCCACCACGACGGCGTGGCCGCGGATCTCCATGCGCCGGCCGGCGACCGGCAGCGGGCGGGCGCGGGCCGGCAGTTCATGGCAGAGCAGTTGGACGAGCGGGCCGAGCCGGAAGCGTTCCGGTGCCTGCGTGGGCACGTCGTGGGCCTGGAGCGGCAGGGCGGTGACCGGGCCGACGCAGGCCGGCAGCACCCGCTTCTGGAACGCGGCGACCAGCGGTTCGAGGATCCCGCGCTCCTCGGCCCTGCGCAGCAGCGAGACGGCGGCCGGCGCGCTGGTGAAGGTGACGGCGTCCAGGCCGCCGGCCAGCACGGCGTCGACCAGCCGGTCGACGGGCGTGATGTCCTCCGGCGGCATCCAGCGGTAGACGGGGACCTCGACGACCTCGGCGCCGGCCTCGCGCAGCGACTCGATGAAGCCGGGCAGCGGCTCGCCGTGCAGCTGGAGCGCGATCCGGCGGTCGGCGACGCCCTCGTCGAGCAGCCGTTGCAGCACCTCGGCCATGGACTCGGACGCCGGCGACCACCGCTCGGTGAGCCCGGCGGCGCGGATCGCGCCGCGCACCTTGGGGCCGCGGGCCAGCAGCTCCGAGGTGGCGAGGGTGCGCAGCAGGTCCTCGCCGAGCCCCCAGCCGTCGGCCGCCTCGACCCAGCCGCGGAAGCCGATCGCGGTGGTGGCGACGACGAGGTCGGGCGCGTGCGCGATCAGTTCGCGGGTGGCGGCCAGCAGCTCGTCGTCGTCGGCGAGCGGCACGATGCGCAGCGCGGGCGCGTGCTGCACCTCCGCGCCGCGCCGGCGCAACAACGCGCCGAGTTCCTCGGCCCGGCGGGCCGCCGTGACGCCCACGGTGAACCCGTCCAGTGGCCGGATCTCACGCCCCGCCTGTTCCGTCTGCGCCATCCGCTCCATCGATCCGTGTCGCTCCGCCCCGAGAGTTCCGATGCGTGGAACCGAGCCTGTCAACGGAGCGTGACAGGCTCGGTTCCGGTGGATTACCCCCGGGTTACGCCGGACCGGGCTGGCCCGCCGCTCCCCGGGATCCGTCAAACCCCGACGTAGGCGGGCTGCCGGGCGCCGCTCTCCGCGGGCTCGGTGCCCGGCGCGCCGGCGGCCGGGGCCGGCTTCGCACCCCTGAGGTATACGGCCCAGGTGACCACGAAACACGCCGCGTAGAAAACCAGGAACGAGGCGAAGGCCCCGGTTCCGGAACCGGTCGAGAGGAAGGACTGCCGGAACGCCAGGTTGATCCCGAGTCCGCCGAGCGCGCCGACCGCGCCGATCAGGCCGATGGCGGCGCCGGAGAGCCGGCGCGCGTACGTCGCGGCCTCCTCCCCGGTGAGCCCCAGGTCCTGGGCCTTGGCGCGGTAGATGCCGGGGATCATCTTGTAGGTCGAGCCGTTGCCGAGCCCGCTGAGCACGAAGAGCGCGACGAAGCCGACCAGGAAGACCGGCAGCGACTCGTTGGCGGAGGCCAGCACCACGACGCCGGTGGCGAGCGCCATGCCGGCGAAGGTGTAGAGCGTGATCCGCGCGCCGCCGAACCTGTCGGCCCAGTAGCCGCCGACCGGCCTGATCAGCGAGCCGAGCAGCGGCCCGACGAAGGTGATGGACGCCGCCTGGAGCGGGGTGCGGTCGAACTGGTTCTGCAGCACCAGGCCGAAGGCGAAGCTGTAGCCGATGAACGAGCCGAAGGTGCCGACGTAGAGGAACGACATGATCCAGGTGTGCCGGTCCCCGACGGACTCCCGGGCGGCGCCGGTGTCGTTGGTCACCGGGCCCAGGTTGTCCATGTACCGCCACGCCAACGTGGCGGCGACGACGATCAGCGGCGCGTAGACGGCGAGCAGCACCCGGGGGTTGCCCTCGCCCGCGGTGGCGATCACCAGCAGCCCGACGAGCTGGATCACCGGGACGCCGATGTTGCCACCGCCGGCGTTGAGGCCGAGCGCCCAGCCCTTGCGGCGCAGCGGGAAGAACGAGTTGATGTTGGTCATCGACGAGGCGAAGTTGCCGCCGCCGACCCCGGTCAGGGCCGCCACCAGCAGGAAGGTGGTGTAGGAGGTGCCTGGCTCCATCACCGCCCAGGCGAAGGCGGTGGGCAGCAGCAGCATCGCGGCCGAGACGACCGTCCAGTTCCGGCCGCCGAAGCGGGCGACGGCGAAGGTGTAGGGCACCCGGACGACGGATCCGACGAGGGTGGCCATCGACACCAGGAAGAACTTCCCGGCCGGGTCGATGCCGTACTCCGGGCCCATGAAGAGCACGAGGACGGACCACAGGGTCCAGATGGAGAAGCCGATGTGCTCGGAGAGGATGGAGAAGACGAGGTTGCGCCGGGCGATCCGCTCCCCCTTCTCCTTCCAGAACCGCTCGTCCTCGGGATCCCACTCGTCTATCCAGCGTCCGCCTCGTCGGGAGGCCACAGGCTTCGGGGCTGACATCGCGCCTCCAACGGGCGTCGGGCTCATGCTCGGTCAAGGTCCTCGTGCTGCCCGAAGGTAGGTACCGCGCGTTTCACGGCTGTGGCCCGAGGTGACGCGGGCGAAACCTTGCACTCACGACGGCGCGCCGCGCGCGGTGAGCGGGGGGTTTCCCCCACCCGCCCGCCCTTTCCGCGCCGCGCGTTGCGGGGCGCGCGTCCGCGCGCGTCGCGCGGCCCGCGCCATGGCGCGAAGCGCCGCCGGCGCACCCCGCGGGGAGCCGCCCCCGCGCCTGGTGCCGGACCGCACGTGACGCCAGAGCCGCGCTCAGGTTGACGGCAACGAGCCGCCTCCGACGGCGCGAGCCGCCGGGGGCGGCTCCCTGCGGGCGCGGCGCCCCGCAGGGTGCGCCGCCCCGCGCCTGGTGGCGGACCGCACGTGACGCCGAGAGCCGCGCCCAGGCTTGACGGCAACGAGCCCGCCCGGGCGTGCCGCGCACGGGCCACGGCGTCCGCCGCCGAGGCGGGAAGCGCCACCCGTGCCGACCGCCAGTCGCAGCAGTCGTACCGGGGCACGAGGCCCCGGCGACGCCAGCCGCCCGGGGCGGACCAGCCGTCTGACACGCCCGAGGCGCGAGGCAACCTCGCCCCGGCGATCGACCCCCGTACCGGCCGCCAAGCGGCGCCGGGGCGCGCAGCGCCAAAGGGGCGGGCGGGTGGTCCCGCGGCCGGACAGCCCACCGCCGAACGCCGCGGTCGCGAAGCGCCGCCGGCCGCCGTACCAGCGGCGCACTGAAAAGCGGGAGGGTGGGCCCCCTCTCCCAGGCCAGCCCCCGCGCCAGCCGCGCCGGGGCGCACAGCGCCCTGGCCGGCGCGAAGCGCCGCCGGCCGCCGCGCCAACGGCACGTCGAAAGGGCGGGCGGGTGGGCCCCCGGCGCCAGCTGGTCCCGCGGCCGGACAGCCCACCGCCGAACGCCGCGGTCGCGAAGCGCCGCCGGCCGCCGCGCCAGCGGCGCACTGAAGGGCGGGTGGGTGGGGACCATCCACCGGACCAGCCCCCCGCGCCGGCGGCGCGTCGAAGGGCGGGTGGGTGGGGGAGCAACCCCCTACTCCCAAGGCCAGAGCGTCGGTCGCGGGCCGAGGTGGGTGGATTTGGGCGGCATGCCCGCCCCGCTCGCCGCGCCGGACCAGATCTGGTCCCACGTGGGGGGCGGCAGGATCAGGCCGACCTCGTCGGGGCCCGGCGGCCGGCTCGTGTACCGAGGTTCCGGCGGCACGCCCTGGTCCTCGCAGAGGGCCGGGATCAGCACGTGGTCGCTGATCGCCGCCGGCAGTTCCACCCACTCGGGGGGCACGAACCGCAGCCGCCTGGCCATCGTGGTCGGCGACACCTCGGACACCTCCCACACCCGGCCGGCGCCGGTCAGCAGGAAGGTGCCGCTGCGCGGCGCGAGCCGCGCGGCGGACGGCAGTTCGGCGACGTGCGCGACGCGGCCGGCGGCCGCGACCGCGCGGCCGAGGTCGAGGCCCGGCACCGCGCGGTGGGTCGCGGAGAGCGTCAGCGGGAAGTGCCGGTGGTCGACGACCAGCGCCGGCAGCCGGTCGACGGCCGCCCGCGCGTCGCCAGCAGCGGCAGCGGCAGCGGCAGCGGCACCGGCACCGGCACCGCGGAGCCGGCGGCGGGCGGCCTCGAGACGGTGGTGGCCGTCGGCGAGCAGCACCGGCGGCAGCGCGGGCGGCGACGCCGTCCACACCGGGTCGCAGGGCCAGAGCAGTTGGCGGCCCCCGTCGGGGGTGGGCAGTTCCCGGTGCGGCTGGCCCTTGATCGTCTCGTCCACGCACTCCTGGAACGAGCCGAGGTCGGGCGCGGCCAGGAGTAACGGCCGTGCCTGGGCCTCGGTCTGTTCCAGCAGCCGGAGTTGGTGCCGAACGACCCGCTCGGCGACGTGCTGGTGGCGGAGCACGTGTCCGCTCTCCACCCCGTGCAGGCTCAACGCCCCGACGACGCCTCGTTGTTCGACCGCGCCGAGCGCGTCACGGCGCTCCAGCACGTAGTAGGTGTCCGTGAGGGGAAGGAGGAGGTCTGTCCGTGGGGCCGGGGTCCTTGGCGGGACCAGCTCGGGGAACAGCTCAGGCCGCAGTGTGCTCCTCCTCCTTCACGACCTCCCTCGGCACGTCCCTCGGGAACTGGCTCGTCATCGCCCCGGACAGGACGGAGGGCGCCGGCGCCATGACGGGGCGCAGCGTGTCCATGGCCTTGCGCAGCACCGCGTCCAGCTCCTGCGGGCTGTCGGCGACCGCCGTGACGTAGCCATGTCCGGCGACCCGGCTGGTGGCCTCCGGAACATGGCTTCCCACGGGAACCGTGATCTCCAGCTCCCGTACCCCGGCGATCGCCCGCGCCTCGGCGACCCCTTCGACGGCCTCGAGGAGGCCGGTCGGCAGCCGCAGGAAGCGGCTGCCGGCGCACCGCCGGCCGTCGAAGGCGGGCTCCGGCGGCGGTAGTTCGAGCGCGCCCGCGATGCCGAGCGCGATCGGGTCGGTCCCGGTGGCCAGCCGCAGCAGTTCCTGCACGCAGGTGGCGCCCGGATGGGCGTGCGACTCGATGAGCCGCGGCCCGTCCGTGGTGACGATGACCTCGGTCTGCGAGAGCCCGCCGCGCTGGCCGGCCGCGTTGAGCGTGGCGACGACCAGCTGGTGGATCCGCTCCCTCGTGTCCTCGTCCAGGTCGGCCGGCATGTCGTAGCCGGTCGTCCGGTACTCGGTGACGCCGCAGCCGACGTTCTCGACCGCGCCGTACTTCCTGGTGATGGCCAGGATGGTGTGCTCGCCGGCCCGCGAGTGCGCCTCGATGCTGTACTCCGGGCCGTCGAGGAACTCCTCGACGATCAGGGCGGGTTCGCCCGACAGCTGGGCGGCCAGGTCCGCCGCGTCCGCCGCGCTGCGCAGCAGGTGGACGTCCTGGCCGCCCGAGCCGGTGCGCGGCTTGGCCACGCACGGGAAGCCGACGCGTTCGGCGGCGGCCACCAGATGCGCGGCGCGGTCACAGTGCTCGAACCGGACGGGGGCACCGGTGAGCTGGTTGACCTTGCCACGCAGGGCCGCCTTGTCCGTGAGGTACGCGACGGCCGCATGAGGGTTGCCCGGGAGGCGCAGGGCCTCGTTCGCCCGGGCGGCGATCAGGGCGCTGGCCTCGGTGAAGCCGAACACGCAGGCCCTGGCGGGGAGGTTGGTGAGATGGCCGATGGCCATCATCAGCTGGGGGTGGTCGGTCCAGTCGACCGTGATCGCCTGGTCGGCCGCGCCGGCGGCCTCCCGAACTCCCGGACGTGACAGGTCAGGAGCGAGCACCAGCGTGCGGGCGCCGACTCGGCGGGCCGCCTCAACCACCGCGGGGCGCGGGCTGAGCAGAACCGCCACCGGTGACTGGGGCGTCATCGTGCCGCCTCCTTAGGTCCACTGTCCACGAGAATCCGAGGTTCGAAGAGAGGTCCGCGTCGGGTCACCGGCCGGCGTAGCGCCGCCGATACCCGGAGGAGCGGCTGGTCAGCCCCAGATGGCGCCCAGGGAGGAGCTCTGTCCGGCCGACGCCTCGACCCCCGTCTCCTGAGCCGTCGCGACACCGCCGTACACACCGGCGGCCAAGAAGGCGGCGACGAGAACGCTGAGAACAATCTTCTTCACGGGATCCTTCTTCCACGTCCACATAGGCGAACATGAGTGGCATGCTGGCCCAATCATGCTCACGAGCATTCACGAGGAAGTCGATAGAATCGCTGTGGCATCATCTCGCCTGTCAAGTTGACGCCACGGGGCTGGCCGATGTCGTTCGAGGAAGAAGAGCGTGAGCGAATCCGGCAAAATAGACGCAGCGGCCGCCCAAGTTTACCGGCTCCGCGTGATTCACCCCACCAACTCCCCTGAATGGATTGCTGTTCGGGCCGGTCTTACCCCCGAGCAGGTACGGGACGCCGAGTTCCAGCTCGCCGAGTTGGGCCTGCTGCGGCCCTCGCCGAGCGGCGGCCGGGTGGCGATCAGCCCCGAAAGCGCGGCGGACGCGCTGCTGGCTCCGATGGAGAAGGACATCCTGCAGCGCAGGATCGCGATGGCCGCCACCCGGACCAAGCTGCACGCGCTCTCCGGCGACTACCTGGAAGCCCGCAGCATGCGCTCGGCCAAGAGCAGCATCGAGATCGTCGAGGGCATCGACAACATCCGCGCCGTCATCGACGACCTCGGCCGCACCTGTGCCAAGTCCCTCGACTCGCTGGTGCACGGCGGGGCGCAGACCGAGGAAGGGGTGCGCGCGGCGCTCGCCGTCGACCGTGAACTCCTGTCCCGTGGCATCCGCATGCGCTCGATCTTCCACCACTCGGCGCGCCGTGACCGGGCGACCACGCTCTACGCCGCGACGCTGTCCAACGCGGGTGGGCAGGTGCGCAGCATCGCGGTGTTGCCCTCCCGGATGCTGATCTTCGACGACTGCGCGGTGCTGCCGCTCGACCCGTTGAACACGGCCGGCGGCGCGGCGCTGGTCAGGGACCCGGCGGTGTTGCGGTTCCTCAAGCAGCTCTTCGAGCACTACTGGGACCGCGCGCTCGACTTCACGGAGGAGCAGGAGTCGAGTCCCGGGCCGGTGGGCACGGACCGCGAGGTGCTGTTGCTGATGGCGGCGGGCAAGAAGGACGAGGCGATCGCGCACCAGTTGGGCATGTCGCCCCGGTCGGTCAGCCGGATCGTCGCCCGCCTGATGGAGCGGTTGGGCGCGGAGAGCCGGTTCCAGGCGGGGGCCCGGGCGGCGCTCAACGGCTGGCTGTCCTGAGACACTGGGCGGTCCTGACCAGGATGAGGGGGTGCGGGGCATGAACGACGGCGCTGTGCGGGCTGAGCACGCCGAACGGACCGAACGGGCCGAACGAGGTGAGGAGACCGAGGCGGACGCCGTCGGCGTCCCCGCGGACGTCGCCCGGGCCGTCGCGACGCTCGGTGACGACGACGAGGAGCTCGACGCGGCGACCGTCCGCGTCTACAAGCTGCGCGTCACCCATCCCACCGACCTGGTGAGCCAGTTGGCGGCCCGCGCCGGCCTCGACCGGGAGCAGGTCGCGGAGGCCGAGAAGAAGCTGTCGGCGTTGGGGCTGCTCCAGCGTTCGCCGAGCGGCGGCTGGGTGGCGATCAGCCCGGAGAGCGCCGCGGAGGCGCTGCTCGCGCCCCTGGAGCGGGACATCCTGCAACAGCGGATCGCGATGGCCGCCACCCGGGAGCAACTGCACACGCTCTCCGGCGACTACCTGGAAGCCCGCAGCATGCGCTCGGCCAAGAGCAGCATCGAGATCGTCAGGGGCATCGACAACATCCGCGCCGTCATCGACGACCTCGGCCGCACCTGCGCCATCTCGCTCGACGCCCTGGTGCCGGGCGGCGGCCAGGCGGAGGACTCGCTGCGGGCGGCCCTGCCCATCGACCTCGAACTGCTGGCCCGCGGCATCCGCATCAGGTCGCTGTTCCAGCACAGCGCGCGCCGGCACCGGTCCACCGCGCAGTACGTGGAGCGGGTCTCGGCCGCCGGCGCCGAGGTGCGGTGCGTGGGCACGATGCCGTCCCGGATGCTGATCTACGACCGGGACTGCGTGGTGCTGCCGCTCGACCCGATGGACACGGCAGCGGCGGCGGCGATCGTGCGGGACCCCTCGGTGCTCAGCTACCTGTGTCAGGTGTTCGAGCACTGCTGGGAGGAGGGCCGGGAGTTCCTGGAGCCGGACGAGGCGCCGCCGGGCGCCGAGCCGACCGGGGTCGAGCGCGAGGTGCTGCTGATGATGGTGGCCGGCCGCACCAACGACGACGTCGCGCTGCGGCTGGGGATCTCCCAGCGGTCGGTGAGCCGGATCGTCGCCGAGGTGATGACGCGGCTCGGCGCGGCCAACCGTTTCCAGGCGGGCGTCCGGGCCGTCGAGTTGGGCTGGCTCAGCCCGCGGGCTCACTCCGGGGAAGAGGCCGCGGGCCCGACCGAGGCGTAGAGCGCCCGGTCGGCCTCCGGCAGCCAGGAGCCGGCCGGCCTGGCCAGCCACGAGCCGCGGTCGCCCAGGTCGCGGGCGGCCGTGCTCAGCACGTCGAGCCCCGGGTGGCGCGGACCGCGCCGCCACACCATCGACACCGGCGACAGCGGTACGGGCTCGACCAGCGGCCGCAGCACCATCCCCGGCACCCCGACGAACTCGGTGCTGGCCAGCACCGACCAGCCCTGCCGGCGCACCACCCGGCCGAACTCGACGTCCCCCTCGATCTTGGGGAACGGCGGCGCGAGCCGGATGCCGCGGTCGGCGAAGAGGCTGCGCGCGAAGTCCGTCCACTCGGTGGTGTCCTCGTTGCCGGCCGCCGCGTACAGCGTCTCGCCGGCCAGCTCGGCCAGTGGCACCCGGGGCAGCCTGGCCAGCCGGTGGTCGCCAGGCAGCAGCACGGCCACCCGCTCGAAGCGGATCAGCCGGTGCGCGAGCCCGGCCCGCACGGCCGGCGCGAGGCCGGCGACCCGGCCGAAGGACACGTCGAGCCGGCCGCCGGCGATCTCGGTCGCGGCCCTGGCGAGGCCGCTGTGGTAGCGCGCGACGAACTCCAACTCGGGCGCGATCAGCCGCGCCTCGTCCAACACCCGCTGGCCGGTGGCGACCGGCGCGGCCACGTCCACCACCAAAGGACGCTCGCCACCGGCCACCACGGCGGCGGACAAGCCGTCGTGCGCCGCCAGCACACGGCGCACGTGCGGCAACAGGCGCTCGCCCTCCAGGGTGAGGGCGACATGTCGGGTGCTGCGGTGGAACAGGGTGGTGTCCCACTCGCGCTCCAGCCGCCCGATGTCCCGGCTCAGCGCCTGCTGCGCCACGAACAGCCGGCCGGCGGCCCGGGTGAAGTGCAGTTCCTCGGCCACGGCGACGAACGCGCGCAGCAGCCGGGGGTCGGTGTCGTGGTGCACGGCCCCATTCTCACCCGCCCCACGGGATTCACAACCGAGGTGCGTGAATGGTGCCTGATCAGGTGTTGGACGCCGACGGTCGCCGTCGGCGACCGTTCTGTCATGCCCGAAACCCACCCCCCGCCCCCCATGCGGTTCGCCCTCACCGGCGGCATGCTCGTCGCCGTCCTCCCCACCACGACGTCCCCCCGCCGACGCCGACGCCTCCCCTGGCGCCGCCACACACCCCGCCGCTAGGGCCTGAAGGCCCCGCCGGCGCGCGGCGCCGGCGGCCGCCAGCCGCTACCGGCTCCGCAGGAAGTCGGCCGCGAGTGGCCCCGCGTCGCGGCCGCCCGTGCCGCCGTCCTCCAGGACGACGGCGAACGCCAGGTCGTCCTCGCCGAGGAAGCCGATCAGCCAGGCGTTGGTGGAGAGTTCGCCGTCCTCGGCCCGGTACTCGGCCGTGCCGGTCTTGCCGTGCGGCTCGCCGGGGATGCCGTCCAGCGCCGAGGCGCTGCCCTCGGTCACGGTCGCCCGCATCATCTCGCGGAGCGCCGTCAGGGTGCCGTCGGCCAGCGTGGCGTCGGCCTCGTGCGGGGTCTCCACTGCCGCCGGGACGAGCCGCGGCTGGCGGAACGTTCCGTCCGCCACGGTGGCGGCCACCGAGGCCATCACCAGCGGGCTGGCCTGCACCCGGCCCTGCCCGATCAGCGACTCGGCCAGCTCGTTCTCGTCGGCGGCGACCGGCACGCTGCCGTCGAAGGTGGCGGCGCCGACCGTCCACTCCTCGCCGATCCCGAAGGCCCGCGCGGTCTGGTTGAGGGTGTCGGTCTCGAACCGGTCGCGGTTGCCGATGAACGCCGTGTTGCAGGACTCGGTGAACGCCTCACGGAGCGTGGTGTCCGGGCCGAGTTCGAACTCGTTCTGGTTCTCGAAGGGTTGGCCGTTCACCGAGACCTCGCCCGGGCATCCAAGCCGGTCGTCGGGGGTCATCCCGGCCTCCAGCAGCGCGGCCGCCGTCACCACCTTGAAGGTGGAGCCGGGCGCCAACTGGCCCTGGAGGGAACGGGTGAAGCCGTCGACCGGCCAGTCGGCGGCCGCCAACACGTCGCCGGTGGAGGGCCGTACGGCGACGATCGAGCCGGCCCTTCCCAGGTCGGCGAGCGCGTTCTCGGCGGCCCGCTGCACCTCGGGGTCGATGGTGGTCTCCACCGGGCGGCCGGCCTCGCCGCCCTCCTGCTCGTAGAGCGTGTCGACGGCCTCGCCCGACTCGCGGTCCGCGATCACCACGGCGGAGGTGGGGGTGCCGGCCAACTGCTCCTGGTAGCGCTCCTGGAGACCGGAGGAGCCGACGCCCGACTCGGGGTCGAGGCCGCCGACGAGCGACCTGGCCGCGTGTGCGAGGGGCCGGGTGTCCTCGGCGAACTGGATTCCGGGGACAGCAGCCAACTCCCCTTGGTGTTCCTGGAATTCGGCGTCCCGCAGGGTCACCACCGGCACCGCGTCGTCCGGTTCGGCCTCGGCCACCCGGTCGGCGAGCGCCTCGGTGTCGACGCCGGCGTCCAGGGCCTCGATCGCCTGGTAGGCCGCCTCGGGGTCGCTGAGCATCGCGGGCCAGAGGGTGATCTCCCAGACGGTGCCTGGACCGGCCAACTGGCTGCCGTCGGCCGCGAGTATGGGGGCGCGCTCGGGCTCCTCGGTGGTGAGCACCAGCGTCTGACGGGCCGCCAACCGCGGGTGGATCACGCCGGGTTCCCAGCGCACCAGCCAGTGGTCCTCCTCGGCCGGCACCATCACGGCCGACGAGTCGTAGGACCACTCGCCCACGCCCTCCAGGGTGTACGTCACGGTGAACGGCACCCGCACCAGATCGTCCGCGCCCTCGCCGGAGCCGGCCTCGACGGGCTCGGCCTCGCCCGAGATCTCGAGCTCGGTCCGCTCGGGGCGCATGTTCTCCCGCACCGAGTCGAGGAGAGAACGGGCGCCCGGTGGATCGTCGGTGAGCGCGGCGGCACCCGCCGGATCGTCGGACTCCCAGGCGTTCAGGAAGGCGTCGGCGCCGTCCCGTGCCTGTTGGGAACGGTCGTCTCCCTCGATGCCGCGCAACACCAGCACGGCCACCACCGCGAGCACCGTGACCAGCACGGCGCCGCCTATCACCACGCTTCGATGTGACCGCCAACTCGCCGGCTGCCGCTGCGGGTCCCACCCCGGTGCGCTGTTCCCCATGGCGCGCACCCTACCGCCGTGGCACGGGCCAAGCCGAGCAGAAACGACAAAGACGACGCGGCCCACGCTCACCGCGGGCACACGTCGCCTGTCGACGAAGTGGAGATGGCGGGAATCGAACCCGCGTCCAACGAAGCAGAAGGAGGGCTTCTCCGAGCGCAGTCCGCTACGATTTTCTCAGCCCCGGAGATCACACGGACAAGTCTCCGACGGGCTCAGCCGCTGTTTGGTGTCCCTTTAGCTCCCGCGACCGGAGCTAAGAGGTGAGTCCCCTAGCTGATGCCAGGAACCGGGACGGGAACAGGCCCGGGCTGACACTTCGCGAGTCGCTGCTCAGGCAGCGAGGGCGAAGGAATCGCGCTTGTTATTGGCGATTATTTTTTCACGGCACATGGTTAACGAGATCATTGCCGCGCTTCCTCGGCTCGCTTCCCCTACTTCGACATCCGCTGTCGAAACCGATCATCCCCATGTTGAATTGACAAACAGCCCGCCGGGAGCGTTCCCGACCGTGCTTCCTCCATGATACGTCACGCACGCTGCCGGCGGCGAGCCGCCGAGATGACGCGTTCCGACTCCCTGCGGTCCTGCTTCTCGCGCAGCGTCTGCCGCTTGTCGTACTCCCGCTTGCCGCGCGCCAGGGCCAGCTCGACCTTGGCCCGCCCGTCCACGAAGTAGAGGGCGAGCGGCACCAGCGTGAGGCCGGACTCCTGGATGCGGCCGATCAGCTTGTCGATCTCCGCGCGGTGCATCAGCAGCTTCCGCTTCCGCCGGGCGCTGTGGTTGGTCCAGGTGCCCTGGGCGTACTCGGGAATGTGCACGTTGTGCAGCCAGACCTCGCCGCCGTCGATCTGCCCGAACCCGTCGACCAGGGAGGCGCGCCCCTGCCGCAACGACTTCACCTCGGTGCCGGTCAGTACCAGCCCGCATTCGTACGTGTCCAGAACGTGATAGTCGTGGCGCGCCTTCTTGTTCTGGGCGATCAGCTTGCGTCCCTTTTCCTTTGCCATGACCCGCCGAGTCTACCGGCCGGCCGCCAGCCCGCCCAGCACGTTTCCCGCTCGCTCCTCGGCGTTCTCGCCCGGCTCGACCACCAGGTCCGGCGCGATGCCGCCGCTGCCCACCGTGCGCCCCGACGGGGTGGCGTAGCGGCCCACGGTCAGCTCGGCCACCGAGCCGTCCGGCTGCACGACGGGCAGCTGCACGGTGCCCTTGCCGAAGGTCGGCGAGCCGACGACCACCGCCCGGTTGCGGTCCTGGAGGGCGCCGGTCAGCATCTCGGCCGAGCTCATGGTGCCGCCGTCGACCAGCACCACGAGGGGGGTGTCGGTGTCGCCGCCCGGCTCGGCGTGCAGCGCGTTCTGCTCGCCGCGCACGTCGTAGGTGGCGACCAGGCCGCCGTCCAGGAAGACGGAGGCCGCGGCGGCCGCCTCGGCGAGCAGCCCGCCGGTGTTGCCGCGCAGGTCGAGCACGATGCCGTCCCCTGGCGGCGCGCTGTGCGCCGCGGCCCGGAGCAGCTCGGCCGAGCCCTCGACGAAGGAGCTGACGTGGATCCGGGTGACCCCCGGCTCGTCGCGGGCGACGGTGACCGGCCGCGCGGCGAGGCGGGCCCGCTCCACCTCGACCTGCCGGGTGGTGCCGTCCCGCCGGACGCCGAGCAGCACGGTGGTGCCGGGCTCCGAGGGCTCGGAACCCGCGCTGCCGCGCAGCCGGCCGACCGCGTCGGTCACCGGCCGGCCGGCGAGCGGCACCCCGTCGATGGTGACGAGCTCGTCGCCCGCCACGATGCCGGCGCGCTCGGCCGGGCTGCCCGGGTGCACCTCGCTCACCACGATCCGGCCCTCGGCGGTGCTGATCACCGCTATTCCGGTGCCGACGTACTCGCCGGCGAGGGTGAGCTCGACGGTCTGGTACTCCTCGGCCGAGTAGGCGGCGGCCCAGCGGTCGCCGCTACGGCTCACCAACTCCCGGGCGTCGTCGCCCGCTTCGTCGCGCTCGGGGACCGGCCCGGTGGCCGCCGGCAGCTCGGTGGAGCCGGCCGCCTCCGGCCAGGAGCCGGTGGCGGCGCCCGTCACCAGCACGCCGGCGAAGACGCATGCCAGGGCGGTCCCCCGCCTCGCGGGGCGCGGGCCCCGCGACCGAAACGAAACTCCGTGACACGGTCGTGACATGGTGCGGAGTGTAGGACACCCCCGGGGGGCGCACGGGAGTTTCACCCGCGACGCCCCGAAGCACGCACCGGTGATAAATCACACGCGTCCTACACGCGTAGGTACTTGCGGAGCGCGAAGAAGGCCGCGAGCGACGGCATCAGGGCGCCCACTACCAGCACCAACGGCAGGACCGAGAGCACCGCGTCCCAGCCGATGAAGTTGATCAGCGGGATCTGCTCGGCCAGGAAGTTGTTGATCGCGAAGTACTTCACGCCGACGATCAGCAGGCAGGCGAACAGCGCGCCGAGCAGCCCCGCGATCGCCGCCTCCAGGATGAACGGCAGCTGGATGTAGAGGCTGGACGCGCCGACCAGCCGCATGATCCCGGTCTCCCGGCGGCGGCTGAAGGCCGACACCCGGACGGTGTTGACGATCAGCAGCAGCGCCACGATCAGCATCAGCGCCATCAGGCCGAGGGCCGCGTAGTTGACGCCGTTCAGCAGGTCGAAGAGGTTCTCCAGCGTGGAGCGCTGGTCCTGCACCGACTGCACGCCCTCCCGGCCGGCGAACGCGGAGGACACCACGTCGTACCTGGTCGGGTCGGTCAGCTTGACGCGGTACGACTCCTGCATCTGGTCCGGGGTGACCACCGCGGCGATCGGCGAGTCGGCCTGCTGCGTCTGGTAGTGCTCGTACGCCTCGTCGGACGACTCGTAGAACACGTCCTCGACGAGCTCCAGCTCCTCGAGCTCGGCGAGCAGTTGCTCCTTCTGGTCCTCGGTGACGGCGCCCCGGGAGCAGGCGGGGTCGGTCTGGGCGTCGTTCTCGTTGCAGAGGAATATCGACACCTCGACCCGGTCGTACCAGAAGTCCTTCATGCTGTTGACCTGCTGGTTGGTCAGCAGCGAGCCGCCGAGCAGGGACAGCGAGAGGGCGACCGACACGATCACCGCGAAGGTCATCGTCAGATTCCGGCGGAGACCGACGCCGATCTCCGACAGGACGAAGTGGGCGCGCATGGCGTCCTTTCAGTCGGGGCTCAGTGCTGGTAGCCGTAGACGCCGCGGGTCTGGTCACGCACGAGCTGGCCCCGCTCGAGTTCGATGACGCGCTTCCGCATCTGGTCCACGATCTGCGCGTCGTGGGTGGCCATGACGACGGTCGTGCCGGTGCGGTTGATGCGGTCGAGGAGCTTCATGATGCCGACCGAGGTCTGCGGGTCGAGGTTGCCGGTCGGCTCGTCCGCGATCAGCAGCATCGGCCGGTTCACGAACGCCCGCGCGATGGCCACGCGTTGCTGCTCACCGCCGGAGAGCTCGCCCGGCATCCGCTCCTCCTTGCCGCCGAGGCCCACGAGTTCCAGGACCTCGGGGACGGTCTTGCGGATCTGGCCGCGGGGCCGGCCGATGACCTCGAGCGCGAAGGCGACGTTCTCGCCCACGGTCTTGTTCGGCAGCAGCCGGAAGTCCTGGAAGACGGTGCCGAGTTGGCGGCGCATCTGGGGGATCTTCCAGTTGGAGAGCCGGCCCAGGTCCTTGCCGAGCACGTGCACCGAGCCGTGGGAGGCCTGCTCCTCGCGCAACAGCAGGCGCAGGAAGGTGGACTTGCCGGAGCCGGAGGAGCCCACCAGGAAGACGAACTCGCCTCGCTCGACCTCCAGGGACACGTTGCTGAGGGCCGGCGCGGTCTGCCTCGGGTACGTCTTGGAGACGTTGTCGAATCGGATCACGGTTACACCATGTCGGGATGGGGTACATGCGGGGGGCTCCCCGTCGCTGGGGCAGACCATACGCGAAGCGGCGCGTGGTCCGCAGGCGGCGTCCCAGGCCATCCGCTTTTGCGGGGTTTCGCGCCGGTTGGGGGATCCACGACCGATCTGTCGTCGCCGCGCGCCGGCCCCGGCACCGGTTTCCGGCCGGGATCCGGCTCGGCTTCTGCGATTCCGGTGGGACCCTGGCAGAGTAGAGAGCAGGGGACGTGAGAGGAGACGATCGCATGACCGCCGAGTGGCTTGTGTGCGCGAACTGCGCGGGGCGGGTCAGCGAGGGCCGTTGTGCCGTCTGCCGGGCCGAGCTGGCGCGGCTGCGGGCGGAGCGTGGCCCGTGGGCGGCGCTCGGCGGCCCGGCCGGTCTCGTCGCCCTGTTGCTCGGCCTGGTGGCCGTGCTGGCGCTGGTCGCCAGGCCCGCCTGAGCCCGGGGCCGGATCCCGGCCCCCTCCCCGAGGACCACGCGAGACGGGCCCGGAGCGGCTGTGCCGCCCCGGGCCCGTCTGCGGTGCTACGCGGTGTGCGCGTGCCGTGACCCGGTGGGTCAGGCGGCAGCGGCGCCACCCTCCTTGTTGATCAGCCGCGGCAGGTAGCGGAACGCCACGCCGCCCGCGATCATGGTCGCGGCGCCGATGATCAGCAGGGTCTCGTTCATGGAAGCGCCGGTCTCGGCCAGCTCGCCGTTGCCACCGGTGGTGGCCTCGGCCTCGGCCTCGGTCAGCTGCTCGGACGGGTCGTTCTGCTCGATCGGGCTGGTCGCCCCCTCGGAGTCGGGCTGCGGCCCGCTGCCACCCTCGGCGACGCCCTGCGGGTCCTCGCCACCGACAGCACCCTCGGGGTCCTCACCGCCGACAGCACCCTCGGGGTCTTCACCACCGACAGCACCCTCAGGGTCTTCACCACCGACGGCACCCTCAGGGTCCTCACCACCGACGGCACCCTCAGGGTCTTCACCACCGACGGCACCCTCGGGGTCCTCGCCACCGACGGCACCCTCAGGGTCCTCACCACCGACGGCACCCTCGGGGTCCTCGCCACCGACGGCACCCTCAGGGTCCTCACCGCCGGCAGCGCCCTCGGCCTGCCCGTCGGTGTCCTCACCCTCGGTGTCGCCGCCGCCGATGAGGCCGCCGACGAGCCCGCCGACCAAGCCCTCGGAGACGCCCTCGAGGGCGGAGTCCTCCTGGGCGGCCGGCGCCTCGGTGCCCTTGTCGGACGTGCCGCTCGCGGAAGCCGTGCCGACGACGGCGAGCGAGGCGCCCGCCGCGAAGACGGCGGCCGCCGCGATGCGAGCCATGTTGGCGCGTGTCTTGGGACTGGCCATAGATCCACTACCCCCTGTAGCTGTTCGGTACAGACTATGTCCCGTTTGTCATGGGCAGCCTCACGCAAGGGCGGCGGCGATGCGGGGGGCTACGAGAGCCTCTCGCGCGGCCCTTGTGCAACACGCACCCCTGGACATAGGCATGCCAGGCGAACAGCTTTCCCGCTGAATCGACCCCCGTCAAGCGGGATGTCCGGTAAATGCCGAGCGGGGCACGAAAGTTGTGTGAAGGTTACTTCTCCTGCTGTTTCCGCCAGCGGATTCCGGCCTCCAGGAAGTCGTCGATATCCCCGTCCAAAACGCCCTGGGGGTTTCCGACTTCGTGCTCGGTACGCAGGTCCTTGACCATCTGGTACGGCTGGAGGACGTAACTCCGCATCTGGTTGCCCCAGGAGTTGCCGCCGTCACCCTTCAGCGCGTCCATCTTCGCCTGCTCCTGCGCCCGTTGGTGGGCCAGCAGCCGGGCCTGGAGCACCCGCATCGCGGCGGCGCGGTTCTGGATCTGGGACTTCTCGTTCTGGCAGGAGACGACGATGCCGGTGGGCAGGTGGGTCATCCGGACCGCCGAGTCCGTGGTGTTGACGGACTGGCCGCCGGGGCCCGAGGAGCGGAAGACGTCCACCCGGATCTCGTTCTCCGGGATCTCGATGTGGTCGGTCTGCTCCACCACGGGCAGCACCTCGACGCCCGCGAACGAGGTCTGGCGACGGCCCTGGTTGTCGAAGGGGGAGATGCGCACCATGCGGTGGGTGCCCTGCTCGACGGAGAGCGTGCCGTAGGCGTAGGGGGCCTTGACGGTGAAGGTGGTCGACTTGATGCCGGCCTCCTCCGCGTAGGACGTGTCGAGCACCTCGGTCGGGTAGCCCCGGCGCTCGGCCCAGCGCAGGTACATCCGCTGCAGCTGCTCGGCGAAGTCGGCCGCGTCGACGCCGCCGGCCTCGGCCCGGACGCTGATCATGGCCTCGCGCTGGTCGTACTCGCCGGAGAGCAGCGTGCGGACCTCGAGCTCGTCCACCGCCTTCTGGACGGCGGCCAGCTCGGCCTCGGCCTCCCGGCGGGTGTCGGCGTCGGACTCGGCCTCGGCGAGCTCGAAGAGCACCTCGAGGTCGTCGATCCGGCCGTGCAGCTCCTCGGTCTTGCGCACCTGGGCCTGGATCAGCGAGAGCTTGCTGGTGACCTGCTGGGCCCGCTCCGGGTCGTCCCACAGGGTGGGGGCGGCCGCCTGCTCCTCAAGCGAGGCGACCTCGGCCCGCAGGCTGTCCAGGTCGAGGACGGCCTCGATCGACTCCATGGTGGAGGCGAGAGACTTCAGAGCTTCGGATACGTCGACAACTGCCACACAACCAGCGTAACCGGTGAGTCGGGGCACGGGCCCCTGGCCGGGGCCTGGCCCCTGGGCGGGGCGGCCCTGACCGCGGCGGGCCGCGCCCGGCGGCGGGCGGCCGCCGTCGCCGCGGCCAGGTCCGGCGGCGAAGCGGGC